>JAFXDI010000025.1 GCA_017521245.1 Bacteroidales bacterium | reverse complement strand
TAAAATATGGTTTAAACTTTTGCATGATGGTATTGCTGATACTGCTACTAACTTGGCAGACGCTGCTGCTGGTGAGCGTTATGAGTGGACCGATATGTATGCTACTTTTGCTAAAGAGGCAAGAGAAGAGGGTTTTGACCACATTGCTTTCTTGTTTGAGGGTGTTGCTAAAATTGAGAAGGAGCATGAGGAGCGTTATCGTAAATTGTTGGATAATGTTGAGAAAAAGATTGTTTTCTCTCGCGATGGCGACTGCATATGGGAGTGCGGTAACTGTGGACATATTGTTATTGGAAAAGAGGCTCCTGAAATGTGTCCTATTTGCGACCACCCAAAAGCACACTTCAGACTAAGAGCAACTAACTATTAATGGTTAGATATCTTAAATTATAAATAAAATAAAGGTCAGAGAAGCTTCTCTGACCTTTATTCATAAGTAATGTTTTTCAAATAAAGATTTTTTATTCCCTACTCTTTTTAATGGCAACTGCACCCGATATGGCAGGAGCTGCGAATGAGGTGCCGTAAGTAATCATAATTTTACCACTGCCTGTAATAACTGGAACATCACTTCCTAAGGCACAAACTTTTGGGGCTTTGTATCTGCCACGAACATACTCTCTTGAGGTAAACTCGGTAACTCTGCCTCGTTTATCAACTCCTCCAACGGCAATAACACCTTTGGCATCAGCGGGGAGAGTGAATCCCTCTTTACCTCTGTTTCCACAACTTGTTACAACGACAATGCCTTTACTTGTTGCTATCTCGGTAGCAAGTGTTGAGACTGAGATTATTCCATTGTAATCACTATATCCCAACGATACGTTTACTATATCAACGCCAAGACTATCGGCAATCTCCAATCCACGAACAAACATATCCTCTTCACAAGGAGTCTCTACGTTTATATCCTCAGTACGGATAAGAGCATAGTCACTCTTTGGGGCAATGCCCATATATTCACCCTCTCTGTTTGCAAGCATTGTTGAAAGTACTGCTGTACCATGTTCATTCTCACGAAAGATATTACCCTGAGGGTTTACAACATCGCAGGTAAATTTTATTCTATCCTTATCAAACCATCTGCCAAGAGTGTCAACACCACCAAAACCTGCATCTAAAACTGCTATATATACACCCTCGCCCCATCTGCCTCTCTTGTGAGAGGTTACAACGTTTGCTCTCTTTGATATTGGGTGCGATACCCCATAAAGGGGATGTAGTTTTATATTACTTGCACTATAAAAGTTAGATTTAAACTTTACGCTATCAGCCTTTGCCTTAGACAATACCTCTACTTTTTTCACAAAAGGGAGTTGCTCAATTTGCTGGATATTGTTACTATCGCACTCCACCACCAACGTGTTAAGCCAATTTGAATAGGTAACAATATGTTGAGCCATATTCATTACCTCTTGCTTGTAGTGTTGAGTGATTGGCAGGTCTTGTTCGCTTATTTTAATCAGCTCTATATTATGTCGGGCAATACTCTTGTCGCTCAAAAACTGTTGCGGATTATCTGTTGAGTAACCACACTCACTCTTATCGGTAAACCATACCCTTACCACATAACCCTCTTGTGCCAACAAGATGCTACTCCATATCAATAGCGTAAGTGTGATTAATAATTTTGGCATAACCCAGTTATTAGTTAATGTAAAAAGGACTAATACCTAATAACTTTTTACAGATCTTCCAATAGTTTTTTTACCTCCTCATCGGTTTGGGTGAGGTGTGTTTTGCAGAACTTTATAAGTTCAACGCTACGTTGAGCATAAGCCTTTAGGTCATCAATTTTGCAGTTGTCACTTTGTAACAACTCAACTATCTTTTCGAGTTCTTCAACAGCGGTGCTGTATGTTTTTACATCTTCCATATATAGTTTTTGTTTTGTTTCTATCTCTTTGTAACCTCTGTTTCTGCCTCGCCATCGGCAAATATTAGTTTTAGGGTATCTCCTTCGCTTACCTCAGACACGCTCTTGACAGGGAAACCATCCTTTACCGCTATTGAGTATCCGCGTTCCAAAATCTTATCGGGAGACAATAGGGTTATATTGGTCTCAAGGTTTGACACTCTGTTAAGTTCTTTCTCTATCGTGCGTTGGAGTTGGCTCTTGAGTGAAGTCCCTAAGGTTGCAATCTTTATCTGTTCCGTTGCTACTTGCGACTGAACTCCCACCATCACTCTGCTTTGTAGTTGTGATAATCTATTTTGTTCCCGCTCAACCTTATTGGTTATAAGCGAAGGCATTTTGTTTTCAATTAATGATAGAGTTAATAGGCTTTCGCTCAATAGTCCTTTTATCCTCTCAACAATCTCTCCGCTAAGTTCATTAAGGTAGGATTCACTCTCGGCAAGAGTAGATATTAAATACTCGGCTACTGCTGTGGGAGTTTTAACACTCTTGTATGCTACATAATCTAATACAGTAGTATCGCGTTCATGACCAATACCCACAATCACAGGCAGTGGAAATTGAGTGATATTCATAGCAAGATTATAGTCATCAAAGCAGTTTAGTTCCGATGTTGCACCTCCTCCTCGAATTATCACCACGCAGTCAAACTTATCTATATTCTCATACACTCTGTTGAGAGCCTCAATTACACTCTCTGCTGAGCGTTCACCCTGCATTAGTGCTTTAAATAGAACCGGGTAAAATTTATATTGATATGAATTGTTTCTCAGTTGGTCACAAAAGTCGCCATATCCTGCCGCTGTTGCCGAAGATATTACTGCTATCTTTTGAGGTACAGGTGATAGTGCAAGGCTTTTATTATCATCAATTATCCCCTCTTCGCTAAGACGGTTTAATATCTGAGTACGGCGTATTGCCATATCTCCTACTGTGTATGCAGGATCAATATCCCATACCGTCAGTGAGTAATGATATAGGGGATCAAAGCCAACCTTAACTGTTACCAATACTTTTATTCCTGCCGTTAGTGATATACCCGTTGAATGTTCAAAGAACGGACGTAACTTGCGATATGTAGCAGCCCATATATTTGCTCGTGCCTTTGCAACGGTGTTGCCCATATCATCCTTCTCTATGAGTTCTATATAGCAGTGTCCCGAGCTATTCTCTCGCAACTCGCTAATCTCCGCTGCCACCTTGTATTGCTTTGGGAAAGCATTGCTCACCGCAACACTCAGCATATTGTTTAACTCATACAGGGTAATATTCTCGGGCATAGAAACGTATTTTTGTATTTTTTTTACTTAATTCCTCCAGCAACAACAATGCACATATCATCATAACAAGGTAAAAAGTTTTGTGCTGTTGTAAGTAGTATCTCAGGGGTAATACTCTTTATTGCTTCAACTCGTTTGTCAAAGTAGTCAAACCCAATGTTATTTGTAAGCAGTGCAATAAAATTGTCGGCAAGGGTAAAACTGGTATCAAACATTCTGGCAAAGTCTCCCAACATATACCCCCTTAACTGTTGTAACTCCTCATCACTTATAGGCGATGACTTAATCTTGTCAATCTCGTTTTTAACCTCCTGCAAAAGAGGCTTTGTGAAATGCACCGCAGTATGAGTAGATATTGAAAGATATGCAGTATCGGGCAATCCAATTAACCACGAATTTATACCGTAAGTATAGCCCTTCTCCTCTCTAATTGTTTTGTTAAATCTACTGCCAAAATAACCACCCATTGCAGTGTTTAGTATATATAGGTTTAGATAGTTCTCATCTTGTCGGTTAATTGTAAATGCTCCTATTCTAACCGAACTTTGCATAACATTTGCAATCTCTTTAACCTCAACACCCTTCATATGGGGCGAAGTAACCGGGTAGTGCTTATTTTGAACAGTTCCCGAAGGTATTCTTAAAATGTTTTGCGAAAGAAGTTCAATCATCTTATCGTTAATGTCGCCCGACATAACTACACTACACCTCTCTGCCACAAAGTACTCTTTTGCGTATGAACGTATTGAGTCTGTATTGAGGTTGTCGTAATCCTCAACGCATGGAGTAACACCGTATGGATGAGAGCCAAACATCTTCTCTTTGAATATCTTATATGATATATTCTCCACTTTTTTTTGAGCCACCTTCAAGCTCTCGCTACCGCGTTGTTTAAACCTATCCAAGTCGCGTTTGCTAAAGCGTGGAGAGGTTATCACCTCAAAAAAGAGAGGTAACAATTTTGGAAATGTTCTATTAGGAGCATATAGTGTAAATATTGTGTAGTGTGTAGATACTCCTTTTTGGATAAACCCACCATAGAAGTCGAAAAGCTCTGAAATGGCAGCCGAGCTCCTCTTTTCTGAAGCTTCGGTCATAGCCTCAGCAGCAGCCTCAGTCTCTAAAGGCATACTCTGTTGATATGTACCAGCGGAGAAGATAATGTCTACTCTACAAACATTCAGACCTTTACTCTCATATACATAAAGAGGAATACCCCGCTCGGTTGAAACCAAACAAGGTAATTTAAATTTAAAATCTTCAAACTCTTTAACCGCAGGACGCATTTACTTTATAAATTAGTAATACTGTACAAAGTGTTGAACTAATTACTAACTATTGCGAAGCATAAACTCCAATGCCCTTTGCATATCATCCGGGGTGTCAATACCAATAGTCTCTTGAGTAGTAACGCCTGCCTTAATTTTGTATCCGTTCTCAAGCCAACGCAACTGCTCCAACGACTCAGCCTTCTCCAACTCCGACTGTGGCAACTTAGTAATCAGCATCAACACCTCAGCACGATAGGCATACATACCGATATGCTTGTAGAAAGTATGTGTTTTTAACCACTCCTGCATATCCACTCCTCTTACAAACGGGATAACCGAACGGCTGAAATAGAGAGCCTGATTATCAACTCCCAATACCACTTTGGGAGAGTTTGTATTCATCAAAGCATCAATACCATCACTCTCTGTAAAAGGTTTTACGAGTGTGGCAATCTGTACTGAGTTATCGGTAAAACACTCCATGATAGCCTCAATTTGCGAAGGAGCAATAAATGGTTCATCACCTTGAATGTTAATAACTACATCCTCGCCACCACCAATAGTGTTATATGCCTCAGCACATCGGTCAGTTCCGCTCTTATGGTTAGCCGAAGTCATAACTACGTTGCCACCAAACGATGTTACTGCATCATAAATGCGTTCATCAT
Source organism: Bacteroidales bacterium (assembly GCA_017521245.1). Lineage (NCBI taxonomy): Bacteria > Pseudomonadati > Bacteroidota > Bacteroidia > Bacteroidales > Bacteroidales bacterium. The sequence goes on along the minus strand of JAFXDI010000025.1, from coordinate 67,440 downwards.
CTGTTGCAACATAAACCTTGTCAACACACTTTTTAACCTGCTCATACACCCTCTGTATCATTGGTTTGCCGTTCATATCAGCCAATGGTTTACCGGGAAAACGTGTAGATGCATAACGAGCAGGAATAATTGCTATAAATTTCATATTTTTTTTAACTGAAGACTAACAAATTAGCAAGTTCAACAAACGAATGTTTGTTAAAGCCACGATTAAGCAAGAGCAGAGTCAAGTTTACTTAAACTATGCCGAGCGAGAGTGGGTTCAAGAAACAAAAGTTTCTCAACAAACAACTCTTAATGGCAACCGCCACAATCGCCTTCACCACAATCGCCACCATGGCAACCGCTACAACAACCGCAAGAGTGTTTAGGATTTAACTCCTCTTCAGTAGCATCTCTAACCAAAAGCACCTCTCCTACAAAGTGTAACTCCTCACCGGCAAGAGGATGGTTAAAGTCCATGATAACAGTGTTCTCACGCACCTCCAAAACCGAGCCGTTAAAACGATCACCGTCAGAGTTAATCATTTGAAAAGTTTTACCGGGCACAACATTCTCAGCGTCAAATTCTCCATTAGGCGAAAAAATCTCTTTAGACAACTCTTGAACGCGTTGCTCCTCATACTCTCCAAAAGCATCAGCCGAAGCAATTCTAAAGTCGAATTTATCACCAGCCTTTAATCCAGCAACATTATTTTCAAAAGCCTCTAACATTTGGTCAGCACCAAAAATAAACGAAAGAGGACGATTTTTAGGAACTGTCTCCATAACTTCCTCTTCTTCTCCCACTGTAAGCACATAACATGCTTCAACATATTTTCCGTCTTTTATAATATCCATAGCTATATAAATTTATTATGATGCGAAGTTACAAAAAATAGATTAATCAAAATAGCAGCATAAAAACTTTTTTATATAAGTGATTGTTTATTACCATAAAAAACGCTAACTTTGCAGAAATAAATGAACTTTTTGTATTTAAAATTTGTTATATAAGCAAATAAGAGACAAAAAGTAGTAAAGAAGCCGTGAGGCTTGTAGAGTTACAAAGTTTAAAAAAATGTCTCGAGATAAACAATTTAGTTCTGAGACCAACTTAAAAACAAACTGTAAATTAATGGAAGGAAAAAAGAGATCTCGCCGACCAAGAATTGGAGAGAGACGAGATGGTTTTGAAGGTTACACTTCAGAGAGAGGTTATCGTAAACCATACAATGGAGATCAACAAAAAAGTTCTTATAGGACAGAGCATAGAGGAAACCGCGATGGTTATACTTATGGCGAAGGACAACCAAGAACAGAGTCAAAAAGATACAATTCGTACGGCGAATCAACAAGACAAGGTGAAGGTCGTTTCAACAAACGCAACGATGGCTATCGTAAACCATACAACGCAGCGAAAGACCGATCTGCCGAAGGAAGATTTGGAGCACCTAAAAAAGCAAAACCTGCACCAAAACCAAAAGCAAATAAAGTACCAGAGCCATTGCTATATAAGGCACCATTCAGCCCCGATGAGCCAATACGCCTAAACAAATATCTATCAACAGCAGGTGTATGTTCACGCCGCGAAGCAGATGAGATGATACAACGAGGCGAGGTAAAAGTAAACGGTGTTAAGATAACAGAACTCGGAACAAAGATACTCTTTGGCGATGTAGTAACCATAAAAGATAAAGTGGTTACTCCTGAGCATAAAGTATATGTGTTGCTTAACAAACCTAAAAACTGTGTAACCACAATGAGCGACCCCGAAGGACGCTTAACAGTTATGGATATAATCAGCAAGGCTTGTCCCGAGAGAATATTCCCTGTAGGCCGACTTGACCGTAACACAACAGGTGTACTTCTATTGACAAACGATGGAGAGTTAGCATCAAAGTTAACTCACCCACAATATGTAAAGAAAAAAATCTATTACGTATGCACCGATAAGGACGTAACCGAAGAAGATATGCAACGCATAGCCGATGGCATTGAGTTGAGCGACGGACCGATACACGCCGATGCAATAAGTTACGCCACAGAAACCGATAAAGACCAGATTGGTATTGAGATACACTCAGGACGTAACAGAATCATACGCCGTATATTTGAGTCGTTAGGATACAAAGTAAAAAAACTCGACCGAGTATATTTTGCAGGACTAACTAAAAAAGACCTACCTCGTGGACGTTGGCGTTACCTGACAAAAGAGGAGGTAAATATGCTACATATGGGAGCATTTGAGTAGTTTAAAAACCACAAGAGAAATATATAAAACTAATAATATGAAAAGAATTAGAATAGCAGACCTTTTTACACAAAAGCCCATAGGCAATGTAGTAAACGTAAAAGGTTGGGTGAGAACAAAACGCGGAAACAAACAAGTAGCGTTTATAGCACTTAACGACGGAACAACCATAAAAAACATACAAGTAGTGGTTGATCTTGCAACAGCCGATGAGGAGCAGATGAAAACTATCACAACAGGAGCATGTTTGTCGGTAGTAGGAGAGTTAGTAGCATCTCAAGGAGGAGGCCAAGAGATAGAGATACAATGTAAAGAGATAGAGGTTTACGGAACAGCAGATCCTCAAACATACCCACTACAAAAGAAAGGACACTCAATGGAGTATTTACGTGAGGTAGCCCATTTGCGTCCACGTACCAATACATTTGGAGCAGTGTTCCGCATACGCCACAATATGGCAATGGCTATACATAACTTCTTCCATGAGAGAGGATTTTACTACTTCCACACACCATTGATAACAGCATCTGACTGCGAAGGAGCAGGACAAATGTTCCAAGTAACAACAATGAACCTATACGATTTAAAGAAAGATGAAAACGGCTCAATAATATATGACAATGATTTCTTTGGCCGCCAAGCATCACTAACCGTATCAGGACAATTAGAAGCAGAGTTAGCAGCTATGGCACTTGGAGCAGTATATACATTTGGCCCCACATTCCGTGCCGAGAACTCAAACACACCACGCCACTTGGCTGAGTTCTGGATGATTGAGCCAGAGGTAGCCTTCAACGAGATAGAAGACAATATGGAGTTGGCAGAAGACTTCATAAAATATTGCGTACGCTGGGCATTAGACAACTGTGCCGATGATCTACAATTCCTAAACGATATGTTTGACAAAGAGTTACTCACTCGCCTACGTTCAGTAATAGATGTAGAATTTAAACGCCTAACATATACCGAAGGAATTTCCATCTTGGAAGAGGCAGTAGCAAAAGGTAAGAAATTTGAGTTTCCTGTATTCTGGGGAGCAGACCTTGCCGCAGAGCATGAGCGTTACCTAGTAGAGGAGTATTTCAAACGCCCGGTAATCTTGACCGACTATCCTAAAGAGATAAAATCGTTCTATATGAAACAAAACGATGATGGCAAGACAGTACGAGCAATGGATATTCTATTCCCAAAAATTGGAGAGATTATTGGAGGGTCACAACGCGAGGAGAGTTACGAAAAACTCGCAAAACGAGCAAACGAAATGGGGGTACCCGAAAAAGATATATGGTGGTACTTAGACACTCGCCGTTTTGGAACAGCACCCCACTCAGGCTTTGGATTAGGATTTGAACGCCTACTATTGTTTGTAACAGGAATGAGCAACATACGTGACGTAATACCATTCCCACGTACACCACGCAATGCTGAGTTTTAAAAGAAAACTATATAAGATAGTAGTAAATTAGCATTTATTCTACAAATATAAGAGACCAGAGCAAAAGAGTTTTTTTTGCTCTGGTCTCCTGCTTTTGATGCACTATCAGGCAAAAATGGTTAGATATTTATTATCCCTCCGACTTACAGCCTCCTCTCCTAACCATGTAAGGGGGTTGTGGATACAACAAAAGGGTTACCAAAAGGTAACCCTTTCCTGCTTATAATACTCTTTTACTTAATCAGAGGAAGTTTTGTACCTACTCTCGTTCCACTAATAACCTCTATCTAAATATCTAAAATCTGATTAGCAGCATCAGAGGTTTTTACCTTCTCTATGATTCGCTCTATTGTTGCACTATCGGCATCAATAATAAATGTTTGGCGAAGTGTTCCCATATAGGTACGTCCATAGAGTTTTTTCTCTGCCCACACACCAAAAAGTTGTTGTAGGGTGGTTTCGGTATCGGCAATTAGAGGAAATGGCAAAGAGTGTTTGGCTATAAATCCTTGATGCGATTTTGCACTATCTTTACTTACTCCTATAACTGCATATCCTTTTGATATTAGTTGGTCATACCCATCACGAAGCGAACACGCCTCCGCCGTACATCCCGAAGTGTTATCTTTGGGATAGAAGTAGAGTGCTATTTTTTTTCCTGAGTAGTTGCTTACTCGTACCTCGTTTCCCTCTTGGTCTAAACCCAAGAGGTCTGGTACTTTGTCTCCTATATTCATTATTATAATTCTAAGTCAACATTAAATAGTTCGTGCCAAGGTAATCCTTGCTCGTTAAGTTCTTTCATAAATGGATCGGGATTGAACTCCTCAACATTCCATACTCCTGGTTTACGCCACTCGCCTTTTAAGAACATTTTTGCTCCAATCATTGCGGGTACTCCTGTTGTATAACTTACTCCTTGTGCACCAGTCTCACGATATGCCTCCTCATGACTACAATTGTTGTAAACATAATATGTAATCTCTTTTCCCTCTTTATCAAGTCCCTTAATGCGACAACCAATTGATGTTTGCCCTGTATAGTTCTCGCCAAGGTCTCCCGGATTAGGCAACACTGCTTTTAGGAATTGGATAGGTACAATCTCTACTCCGTTATACATTATTGGCTTAATACTATCCATACCTATGTTTTGTATAACTCGTAGGTGTGTCAAATACTCTTGCCCAAATGTCATCCAGAAGCGTGCACGTTTTATTGTAGGGAAGTTCTTAACCAAACTCTCCAACTCTTCGTGGTACATCAAATATGACTCTCTTGGTCCTACTTCGGGGTAGTTCAATGGTTGGTGTACCGATAGAGGATCGGTCTCTTTCCACTCTCCATTCTCATAGAACTTACCACGTTGAGTAATCTCTCGGATATTGATTTCGGGGTTAAAGTTTGTTGCAAATGCTTTGTGGTGATCTCCAGCATTACAATCTACAATGTCGAGATACTGTATCTCGCTGAAGTGATGTTTTGCAGCGTATGCGGTATAAACTCCGGTTACTCCTGGGTCAAATCCACATCCAAGTATTGCTGTAAACCCTGCCTCCTCAAAGCGTTGTTTATATGCCCATTGCCAACTATATTGATATTTAGCTTCATCCAATGGCTCATAGTTTGCAGTATCTAAGTAACTTACTCCATACTCTAAACAAGCGTCCATAATAGTAAGGTCTTGGTATGGAAGTGCCAAATTCACTACCAATTCAGGTTTAAATTCTTTAAATAGAGCAACCAATTCCGAAACATTGTCGGCATTTACTTGAGCGGTTTGTATCTTAATATTTTTAATATCATCCGCTATTTTGTCGCATTTGCTTTTGGTGCGGCTTGCCAACATAATATCGGTAAACACATCGGCATTCATTGCCATTTTTTTAACTGCTACGGTGCTGACACCGCCTGCTCCAATAACTAATACTCTTGCCATTGCAATAGGTTTTTAAATTTTAGTTAATAAATATTTTATTTTCTCTTATTTGTTATCTGTCATTTCTATCTCTAATGTACCTCCATTCATAATATCTACATAATTGATGAAGGGTGATACCAACTCATCGCCATTGAGTTTCATACTCTTAATATATTTGTTTGTGCGAGAGTTGTTTATTGTCTTAATTACAAATGTCTTATCCTCAGGAAGACGTACTGTCGCTTGGTCAAATATTGGTCGACCAATTGAGAATACTGGGTTTCCTGGTGCTACTTGATATATACCCATACTATTTAGGATATACCATGCTGACATCTGTCCGCAATCCTCGTTTCCTGCAATACCATCGGGATCTAAACGATATTGCGAGTAGATGATACTATCCAACATTGCTTGAGTCTTTTGTGGCTCTCCTACATAGTTATAGAGGTGCGCTATGTGATGACTTGGTTCGTTTCCATGTGCATACAATCCTATTAAGCCTGTGATGTCTGCTGAAACATCTTCGCCTTGTATTCCATTGGGATTGAAGAACAACGAGTCTAATTGAGTGATGAATTGCTCTTTTCCGCCCATCAACTCAACTAATCCCTCAACATCGTGAGGAACAAACCATGTCCATTGCCAAGCAATTCCCTCGCAGTAGTCATCATCGCGATGCTTAGAAGCATAGGGATTGAATGGTGTACGCCACTCCCCTTTTGAATCTTTTCCTCGCATCATCTTTGTTGAGGCATCAAAGTAGTTCTGATAATATTTACCCTTTTGAGCAAACTCCGCAGCCTCTTCGTCCTTATCTAAGGCATCGGCAAATACTGAGATACACCAATCGTCATATGCATACTCCAACGCTTTTGCTACCGACTCTCCCTCTTTGTCACAAGGTACATAACCCAAAGCATCTTTATATATTTTTGATACCGGTTGTATGTATGGAATAAATGCACGAGGAACAATAATATTTGAGGTGTCGCCATTTGAAGATTTTAAGCATCCCTCAAATGCTGCCTCTACATCAAAATCTCTACATCCTTTAATGTAAGCATCAGCAATAACCGAAACTGCATTGTAACCAATCATTGTTCCTGTGTAATTTGATGCCAACTCCCACATAGGTAACAATCCTCCCTCTTTATACTTCTCAACCAAAGTGTTTACAAAGTCGGCATTGCGTTCGGGATCAATTATTGTCATCATTGGGTGATATGCTCTAAAGGTATCCCAAAGTGAGAAGATGGTGTACATTGGACGCTCCGATGTGCGTGCAACGTGATCCATACCTAAATAACGTCCGTCAACATCGGAAGCCATATTGGGGCATAGCGATGTACGATACATTGCTGTATAGAATATCTCTTTATCTGTTTGATTAGAGGTTTCTACTTCTACCCTGCTTAGAACTTTGTTCCACTCTTTGCGTGTTGCTTTGCGTGTTGCATCAAAGTCAAAATCGGGAATCTCTGCCAATAGGTTCTTCTTAGCTCCTTCGGTATCAACAAACGATAGTGCAATTTTCAAGTATAAAGGAGTATCCTTTTGTGTTTTAAAGTTTAGCAACGCTTTTAAGCGAGGTTTCTCAATTCCCTCTCTTGTTACAGTATCTTTAATTATAGTGTATGTAAAGGGTTGCGATGTTTCAGCATAGAAGTTTACAGCCTGCTCCCACGCCCAACCTTTGGTTTGTTTACTACCACAAATAGCGTTGTCGCCTACCACTTGAAGGTCAAGTATATCGTTGCGTTGGTCTCCAAACACCGAAAGGCTGTAGTCCATATCCAAAAGTATAGTTGCACTATCTGTCTCGGGGAATGTGAAACGATATATTGCTGCTCGTTGAGTTGCTGTAAGTTCTGTTAAAATGTTGTGCTTCTCTAACATAACAGAATAGTAACCCGGTTCTGCAACCTCTTGTTCATGTGAGAATGGAGAACAGTAGGGCATCTCTTGAGATTTCTCTCCCTCCTTATCCAACTTTTGAGGAGTACCAATCATAGGCATAATAAGGATATCGCCATAATCGCCACAACCTGTACCACTTAGGTGGTTATGAGAGAAACCATTGATTGTGGTATCTGAGTAGTGATAACCAGCACAAGCATCCCATTGATACATTCTTGTATCAGGACTTGCCTGAATCATTGGATATGGAGCAACTGCTCCAGGATAAACGTGTCCGTGTCCGCCTGTTCCTACAAACGGATTAACGAAAGCTGCATAATCAACCTCTTGCTTTGCACACCCTGTCAATAACAATAGTATGGGAAGTGCCAATTTTAATATTTTCATATCTTTTTTTAGTTTTCAGCAACCAATTAATTAATTGGTTTAAGTTATTCTCTATTTCTTAACTACTGGTGCAATAATGTAAGTGAACGACTCAACTTGAGCGTCAGGATAGCACAGATATTGTGGTTCAGGCCATCCTCCCCAACTATTATTACCTCCTACTCCCATCATCTTATAATCAACACAACAATCAACTAAATCGCGTGGAGTAATATCGTTTTGGTGTTTGTAGTTGATAGTTTTTTTAGCAGGATCGTTTGATCCAGTCTCGCCTCCTTGGTCTCCTGCTTCGTAATCCTCTATGGTATTTTTAAGAGCATTGAATTGGATTAAATCCTCTTGTGCAGTTACCATAATTCCATTTCCTTTGTCGTTAGTCAAAGTAAAGTAGCGAACGTCACTACGGTGTCCGTTCTCTTGTGGACGAATATATGGAGTGTACATATCTTCGGCAGTTGTGTTATATACACCTACAAACGATGCAGTTTTGCGGTCGGGGTAATTTTCATACTCTCCGCGTCCGTAGTACTTAACATTGTCATACTCTCCGTTAAGTTGCATTCTAATACCTGCACGTGGCATCATAGGCATATCATTCTCTGTAATTGTATTAACGGTCATTGCCATATATCCCGATGGATAGATATTATACTCAATGTCTTGTGCTACGCTATCGACCATTGCCTGAGAGAATTTTACAGTAACAATGCCGTTTTGGTTTGTAACATTGTAGTTACTTGCCACACGTGGTGCGTTTGATGCTGCCTGCCATACACGAGAGCGTTTTTGCAGTTTCATACCGTAGTCGTTATCGGTTGGGGCTCTCCAGTAGTTAGGACGTGGTCCGTAACCATCTTTCAACAACTCCTCTCCTGCTACTTTGTACGATGTTATAACTCCTGTTGTCTTGTCAATCTCCATAGCGAATTTTGCTCCTTCAACAACTGTTTTGCCGTTGCTGTCAGCAACCTTCAACACACTACCCTTGACAGGAATATCCAATATAGATTTACCATTTGTAAGTTCAATTTGCTCACATGCCACAACGTGATTTGCAGGGAGTAAACATGTTGCCTCTTTTTGCATTGCATATACGTTCAAGAAGTATTCTACTCCTTTTGCAAATTTAGGTAGTTTTATAGTAACTGTCTCAGTTGCTTGAGGTGCAGTTGCTAATTTGAATGTTCCTTTGCGAACTACTTTTCCTTCTGCTACAATCTCATAACGGAAGTTGTATGCTGATAGGTCAACAAAGTAGTTCCAGTTCTTAACCTCCAACTTACCACTCTCAGGCATTGAGAATTTTATGTTTTGGTAAATCTTTTTCATCTCCTCGGTATGAGGTTTTGTTGTGCGGTCGGGGAAGATAATGCCGTTGATTAGGAAGTTATCATCCGATGGTGTTCCTTTTGGTCCATAGTCTCCTCCATATGCCCAGAACTTGCGACCATTCTCATCAACCTCGGCAAATCCTTGGTCAACCCAGTCCCAGATACAACCTCCTTGAAGAATGTCGTACTTCTCAATAATATCCCAATACTCTTTAAAGTTTCCAAGGCTGTTACCCATTGCGTGAGCATACTCACACATAATCATAGGTCGGTCTGCCGATGGATCGTTTGCGTATTTCAACAAGTCGGCTGGTGTTGAATACATTGGGCAGAAGATATCGGTATTCCACTCCATATCGGCACGCTCATATTGTATGGGGCGTGTAGGATCGAGTTTCTTCATTTCAACGTATGCTTGATAGAAACAATAGCCGTTACCCGATTCGTTTCCTGGCGACCAGATAATTATTGATGGGTGGTTTTTGTCTCGTTCTACCATCTCAATGTTACGACTTACAATAGCATCGCAATACGATGGATTATTTCCTATACAGTCGCGTAGGTTATAGAACATTCCGTGAGACTCAACGTTTGCCTCTCCTATAACATAGAATCCATATTTATCACACAAGCGATAGAACAACTCGTTTTGAGGATAGTGCGATGTACGTATTGTGTTTACGTTATAGCGTTTCATCAACTCAAAGTCCTTAATCATAAGAGCAGTATCAACATAGTGTCCTGTAAACTCGTTATGCTCATGTATGTTTACACCCTTAATCAAAATAGGTTGTCCGTTAACAAGGAGTTGACGGTTTTTTATTTCTACGGTGCGGAAACCTATCTTCTCAGAGATAATCTCGGTATTCTCGCCCGATGTTAGTTTAATAACAAGAGTATAGAGGTTAGGAGTCTCTGCTGTCCAAGGTTTAACATTTGCAATCTCAGCAGCAAACTCAACTTTATCTTTTCTTCCAACTTTACCGGGAGACATTCCGCTAAGCACCTCTATGCCTTCAGCATCCATTAATCGGTATGATACTTTGTAGTTCTCCTCTTTGCCTGTGTGGTTTTTAAGATCAACCTTTAAAGCAAACTCTCCTGTGGTGTAGTTCTCTTTGTCTAACTCTGCAACAACAGTAAAGTCTTTAATGCGAGTTTTAGGTTGTGAGTAGATATATACATCTCGCTCAATTCCTGAGATACGCCAAAAGTCTTGACACTCCAAATATGATCCGTCGTTCCAGCGGAACACTCTTAGTGTAAGTTGGTTGGGGAGATCTTTTTTAACAAAACGGGTAATATCATAACGAGCAGGAAGTTTACTATCTTTACTCATTCCTACCTCAACTCCGTTTATGTAGAGATATGCTGCTGATTTAACACCATCAAACGAGATAAATATTTGACGTCCATCCCAGTCGCTTGGCACAGTGAAAGTTGTGCGATAAACTCCTGTTGGGTTGAATGTCTCAGGAACGTATGGAGGCTTAGGACCATCCATATATGGAGGATTGTTGCGAGAACAGAACTCCCAACTTGTATTGGTATAGATTGCAATACCAAATCCTTGACGCTCCCAGTTTCCCGGAACAGTTATATCGCTCCACTCTGAATCGTCTAAAACAGGCGACATAAAGTCTGCCGGAATTTTATATGGATTCTCAGTGTATAAGAATTTCCATGTTCCATTAAGAGATTTGTAATAGGGCGACTCTTTATAGTTTCCTTTAACAGCTTGAGCCTCATTCTCAAAAGGCAAGAACGATGCACGAGCCTCTTCAGTGTTTTTTGATACTAAACGGGGATTACTAATCTCCTTGTAAAATCCTTTTGCCTCTGCCGACAAACTGAACATAGCACTTGCCACTACCGCAAGAACTAAATAAGCATAACCTCTAAAATTCATAAGTAACTATATTTTTTTATTCTCTTGTTTATTAGCGAATTATTGTATTATTAATTAACTACCCAATTGATAAACAGAGGTATAAACCTCTTAATTGTATAGATTTACAAAAACACAATTCTCCACTCTACAAAGTTAATGTAAATTGTGATAAAATGCAATTATTTTGGGGGTTAGTTTTGCGTGGTAAGTTATTAGCTATGGCTTTTAGAGATAAAAAAAAGAAATGCTCTTTTCTTTGAACAAAGAGGTAAAAAAGGAGATACACCTCTTAAGCATATCTCCTTTACTATTGCATCATTGAATTGTTTACATTCCCGGTGAAGGTTTAGCCTCTGGCTCAAAGTCTTCAGAAGAGTTGTTTGTATCTTTATAAATAATACGACCATTTATAACTTTATGAACTTTACGAGTGAATCCCATTCCGTTGTACATTGCAGATGTCCAAAGCATACCAGCATCAACAGTTGCAGGAAGAACAACACGACGGTTAGTCTCTGTTTCACAAACAATATTTATAGCATCTTGGATATCTTTGTATTTAATCATTAAGTAAGGCTCTTGGTCAGTTCCTTCTGGTTTAGTTTTCCAGTTAGCTTGGTCAGCAACGTATGCCTCAACATCATCAACTTGTGCTAATACTAAACCTGCACCAAATGCTGGGATAAGACCAAACAATAGAGTTTGAGTTCCGGGTTTAGCAAGGATTGTTAGGTTGGGAACATCTGGGTTAGCAACATATGTTGGTCTGTACTCTGTGATATCAATCTCATAGTCAGCCTTGCTAAGGTCGATAGTGTTTGTATTTACCTCAACTTCTTCTGTATCAGGATTATCACTCATGATAGTATGATTTTGTGCTTGGAAAGCAATTACTACGCTTTGTCCTGGCTCCAAAGGATATTTTTTGCCTGTTCCGTCACCAACGAAACCAGCAACGTATGAACTTACTGCAACCTCTTTGTTTTCCTCATCATTATCAGGCCAGTATATAATTTTACTGTTTGCTTGAACCTCAGTTTTTGCTAATATGCAGTTGTCAAGATATTGAACTTTCGCAGAGTTGTTATAAATCTCATAGAATTGGTCATACATATAATTTTTGTGAGTCTCAGAGTGTTTACACATTGCTGTGTAAAACTCTTTGATAACCAATGGAGGCATTGATAAATATGAAGCGTATATTAAAAACTCATCAGAACTTATTTGAATTGTATTATCTTGTGCATCTTTGGTAGTTATTACCAATGTACAATTCTCACTATACTCTCCAGCTCCTTTATCTTTTATTGTTAAGATGTATTGCCCTCGCAAGGTTTCGCCTTTACCGTTTACTGACGCTCTCAACCCCTCTATCTCATAATTCTCCGAAACTGTTACATAACTTTCGGCATAGGCTTTGGGAGAGATTTTATCTATGGCTATATCCGCTTTTGTTATTACCGCATTTGAGGGATTTACTCGAAACTCTATTTCGGCTGTTGCGCCTTCTGTCTCTATCTCCACCTCTTTGGTTAATACTATTATTGAGGTGGGATATACTACTTTACTTCCAAACTTATACTCTTTTCCACTCGCCATTGTGAGTGTTATTTCGCCTGTTAAACTGTTCTCTACTATTGAAGCTATTTGATTTGATGGATTACTGCTATATGGGGTTGTCTGCACACTTATTGGGTTATTCTTATCTTCAAGATAGGTGATTATTTCATAATACCCATCTTGGTTTACTCTCACTTCTACTGAAACGCCATCTTGACCATCTACTCCATCTTTACCGTCTGTTCCATTAATGCCGTCTTGACCATCTGCTCCATCTTTACCGTCTGTTCCATTAATACCATCTATCCCTTTTGCATATACTGGACTTCCTGAGGCATCTGCCAATATATCAAAGGTTTGAGCATTATTATATGAGACAATCCAATATCCTTCGTTATTTACTTTTAAATAGGGTGTTATTCCGTCTTTGCCATCTGCTCCATTTACCCCATCTTTTCCTGAATAGATACTTATTGAACTATTATCTGAGAAGGTGATTTGCCAACTATTAGGTTCTGCACCTTGCAAAGGATCTACCTTGGTTATTATTTTTCCTGAAGAGTATGCTTCTTCTAATTTGGTTAGTTGCTCTTGAATTTCTGATACATCTTCTTTTAATTTTTCAATATCAGGACCGTAATCTTCAGTACATGAAATAAATGTAATCTGCGACAACAACATTAGCACTGTTATAATGCCTGCATAAAATTTTAAGTGTTTCATAATTATTTATTTATTTAAATTATTAAGTTTTGTTTTTATTGTATCATTTAAGTCATTAAAGTCTTTAAAATCATTCGCCGACAACTAACAAATCTACGAGTAAGCGAGGGTAAAATAAGTTTACTTAAACTTTGCCGAGCGTGAGGAGATTCAACGAACGTATGTTCGTTAACCAACAACTATAAATTAACTCATTCTATTTTTATAATCTTCGTAACCAAATTGACGAAGAATGGCTACTGTACCATCAGTTGCTTCCCATACTATTGAAGGGTGAGACACTCCGTTAAACATTGTGGTTTTTACGGTAGTGTAGTGCATCATATCGCAAAGAATTATGGTATCGCCTATTTGTGGCTCTCGGTCAAAAGCATAGTCGCCTACAAAGTCGCCACTTAGGCATGAGTTTCCTCCTAACCGATATACCACCTCTCCGCTCTTTGGTTGGTGCGCTCCCTCTACTTCGGGGCGGTAGGGCATCTCCAAGCAATCAGGCATGTGACACGCAAACGATACGTTTAGCATTAGGGTGCGGATACCTCTGTTTTCCACAATATCAAGTATGGTGGATTTTAGATATCCTGCTCGCCATGCAAAGGCACTACCCGGCTCTAATATTATTTGCAGGTTAGGATATTTTGCTTTAAATCGGCGAAGCAAAGAGACAAGATGTTCTATGTCGTACCCTGCTCGTGTCATTAGGTGTCCACCTCCCATATTTAGCCACTTTATTTGTGGTAACAGGACTCCAAAACGCTCCTCAATTTTCTCTAATACGTTTGCCAACATATATGAATCGGACTCACATAGGGTATGGCAATGCAGTCCCTCAATGCCTACGGGGAGTTGTTGTAACTTATCTGCCGTTACTCCAAGTCGTGAGCCCGGCGCACATGGGTTATAGAGGTCTGTCTCTACTTGCGAATACTCGGGATTTATGCGTATTCCGCACGAGATGTGGCGTTCTGATGCCTCAATCTGTGGGCGGAAGTGTTCGTACTGTGTGAGTGAGTTGAATGTTATATGACTGCTACACTCCATAATTTGAGGAAATTCATCATCACGATATACCGGTGCGTAAGTGTGTGCATAAGAGTGCATCTCTTCGTATGCCAATCGTGCTTCTGACAAGGAACTTGCTGTTGTATATGGTATATACTCTCGCACTACATCAAAGACTCTCCACAATGCAAAGGCTTTGAATGCCATTATTATATCTATTCCTGCTCGCTCTTTTACAGAACGAATGAGTGATAGGTTTTTACGAAATTTTTCCTCCTCGAGGACAAATGATGGTGAGGGTATATCTTCTTTTTTCATATTTTATCTTTTTGCGGACGTGATAGGTCACGTTCCTACATTTTTTTTACTACAAGATTGTGTATCGAGCAAATTTTAGTAACAACGTTTTTGTTCCTACATTTTTAAATTCTACCACTATTTTGCGATTATCTCCTTCGCCCGACATTGAGAGAACTTCGCCCTCTCCAAATCGGTCGTGCTTGATTCTTGAACCAACTCTTAACTCTGCATCGTTCTTCTTTGACTCCATATCGGTTTTGGGCGATGGAGTATAGATTGCCGATCGCATTGAACGCAGGGTTTGTGTTGACTCCTCGTGTACTACCACTCTTGTTTGTATGCGTGGTTGCAACTGCGTAGTGGTTGACTCTCTAAATTGCGACACTCCTGTTGTGTCGTTTATATATTGATAGTCTAAATCTTTCAAAAACCTACTTGGTAAGGGTGCGGTAGTTTGCCCGTTGCGATAACGCGATGTTGCATACGACAGTGTACAACGTTTCTCTGCTCGGGTTATTGCTACGTAAAAGAGACGGCGTTCCTCCTCTAATTCACTAACTGATTCTTTGCTCATTGATGAGGGAAAGAGATCTTCTTCCATTCCTACTATGTATATATTTGCAAACTCCAATCCTTTTGCTGCATGTATTGTCATAAGGGTTACCTTTTCTGCTTCACCCTCATCGCCTTTGTCTTGGTCTGTTGCTAGTGATACCTCAGAGAGAAAGTCGCTTATTGTTGCACTCTCGCCACTCTCTTGTCGGTTGGCACAGAAATCTATTATTGCATTTACCAACTCTTGCAAGTTCTCTTGTTTACTTACATTCTCGGGGAGATTGTCAACATATACATCGGCAAAGATTCCTGTTTTTTTGATTAGATCTCTAACAAACTCATCTGCATTCTTTATTTTTACCTCCTCTTGTAATTCTGTTATGAGAGTTGCAAAGTTTTTTAGTTTTGTTTGTGTTCCTGAGTTTATCTTTACCCCCCACTCCAATGGAGCAGTTAATATTGTCCACAATGTTTGTGCGTGGGTAGTTGCTGCCTCTGATATTTTTTTTATGGTGGTATCTCCTATTCCGCGTGCCGGATAGTTTACTATTCGCCTCAACGCCTCTTCATCACTTGGATTGAGTACCAGACGTATATATGCTATTACGTCTTTTATCTCCTTTCGTTGATAAAACGATATTCCACCGTATATCCGATATGGTATATTGCGTTTACGCAGTGCCTCCTCAAATGCTCGCGATTGAGCATTGGTGCGATAGAGTATGGCAAAGGTATTGTAGGTGTCGCCATATCGCAAATGTACCTCGCTTATTGAGCCTGCCACCATATATGCCTCCTCGTAATCAGAGTATGATCTTACAAGTTTTACCTTCTCTCCTCTATCGTTTTCAGAGAATAGGTGCTTTGGTATTTGCCCCTTATTCTTTGCTATCAGGCTGTTTGCTGCATTTACTATCATTTGTGTTGAACGATAGTTCTGCTCAAGTTTGAATATTCGGCAATTACCATATTCGTGTTGCAAATTGAGTATGTTGCTTATGTTTGCTCCGCGGAAAGAGTATATGCTTTGTGCATCATCGCCCACCACACACAATCTTTTACAATGCTTTACTATCTGTTTTACAATCAGGTGTTGTGCAAAGTTTACATCTTGGTACTCATCTACCAACACATATCGGAACACGTTTCCGTAATGCTCAACCACATCGGGATTATCACGGAAGAGTATGTTTGTATAGAGGAGTATATCATCAAAATCCATTGCTCCTGCTCGGTGACATCGTTCAAAATATGCTCGATATATATCTTTTGTTGCAGGACGCTTTGCTCTATAATCATCCTCTACTATTTCTCTATTTGTTGCGTATGCTGAGGGTGTTATTAGCGCATTCTTTGCTCGCGATATGATTGATGCTATACTACGTGGTTTATAAACTTTATCATCGAGTTTCATATCCTTGATGATTGTAGTTATAAGACTGCGAGAGTCGGAACTGTCGTAAATAGTAAAATCTGCTGGAAATCCTAATCTATTGGCGTACGGACGTAAAATTCGTAAAAATATTGAGTGAAATGTTCCTGCCCATATACGCGATGCTATATCTCTACCCACCATTGTTGCAATACGTGTCTTCATCTCTGCCGCTGCTTTGTTGGTAAAGGTTAGTGCTAGTATTGAGTATGGCGAGTATCCCATACTCAAAAGATATGCAATCTTATGTGTAAGCACACGTGTTTTTCCTGACCCTGCTCCTGCAATGACAAGCGAAACTCCATCGCAATACTCTACTGCACTGCGTTGACTATCGTTTAGATTATTTAAATTTATGGGTTGCATATAAAGAGCAAAGATATTAATTTAGATTTAAACTGAGAGAGAATAATAGCAATAATTATCAACAATTATTGTTTAGGCATAGAACTCCGCTCTTTATCGCATAAAAAAAAGGGCGGTCGCTCACGCGATATGGCCCTTTAAAAACATTAAAAATTCATCACATTATGCTTATTAAGTGCATTTACGCTCACGCGTAATTTTTTTGAAAGTGTAGTTTGTTTTTCGTTTTACATTATTATAAACAATTATCTCTAAATAAAGTTCGATTCTTGTATCTTTTTTCTATCACATTCCAATTTAATATGCTCCATAGTGCCGAAAGATGTTCGGCTCGTTGATTTTGGTAGTCGAGATAGTAGGCGTGTTCCCATACATCAAAACACAATAGAGGTATGCGACGTAATAAAATAGGGTTGTCGGCATTATGACACTTGTCAATCTCTAAATTTCCCTCTACATCGCATGATAACCACACCCATCCAGACCCGAATGTGTTTATCCCCTCCATAACAAATCGTTCCTTAAATCCTATCTCGCTTCCAAAATCTCGTTCTATGGCCGTTCTTATTGTTCCTCCAAGTTTAACGTTTCGCTCTCCGGCAAATTGTTCAAAATAGAAGATATGATTCCACGCCTGTGCCGCATTGTTAAAGATTGCTCCCTTGCTATTAATGATAATCTCTTCCAGCTCTTTTCCAACAAAAGGGGAGTTTTCAATTAGTTTATTCAGGTTATCAAAATAGGCTTTTGTGTGCTTTCCGTAATGATAACTTATTGTCTTTGCACTAATTACCGGCATTAGTGCATCTTCAGCAAATTGCAACACAGGTAGTTTGGTTTTCATAGTTTTGTCTTTGTTTACTATAATAACATTTTATATTGCAAAAAAGTTCACTTAATTTTCATTTTTTTTATTTTAAAGTCTAAAATGCCATTAAAATCTAAATGGTATTATAACTATCAACTGCTATATAATAACTCATAGCCAATTTATTTGTTTAACTGCTTTTTTAAATATATCTTTGCTATATATTATAATGATGTAGTATGGCTTTGATTGATGATGAGATAAAAAAGGCTTGTGAGGTATTATCAAAAGGGGGTATTATCCTCTACCCTACCGATACTATTTGGGGTATTGGTTGCGATGCCACCAACGATGAAGCCGTAAAAAAGGTTTTTGAGATTAAACGCAGAGCCGATAGCAAAGCATTGATTGTATTGGTGGACAATAGTGTCAAGATTGATTTTTACACTGATGCTGCTCCTGAAATTACTAAAGATTTAGTGGAGGTTGCTAATAAACCTTTGACTATTGTTTATCCTCGTGGAAGAAATTTATCTCCTCTGTTACTATCAGAAGATGGCAGTGTAGGCATTAGGGTTACTGCAGAAGAGTTCTCAAAAAAACTTTGCTATAAGTTTAGAAAAGCCATTGTATCTACTTCGGCTAACATTAGCGGCGAGGTTGCTCCAAAAAATTTCAAAGAGATTACAGACTATATTATTGACAGTGTTGATTACGTTGTTGATTTTAGACGCGAGGATATTAGCCAACCTTCGGCATCGAGTGTTATAAAGGTTGATGATGGTGGCGTTATTAAGATTATTAGAGAATGATTAACAAAAGGTTAAAGAGACGTTATATTTTGTGGGACTGCTTTGCTGCTTTGGCAACGTGGTTTACGTTTAATATATATCGTTACAATATTTTGCCTCTTGAAGCGATGTATGGTTCGTTCCTGAACTTTATATCCACCCCTCGAACTATTACTGCACAGATTGTTTATCCTTTGGGTATGATGTTAATATTCTATCTTTCGGGGTACTACAACAGAGTTGTTTTTAAATCGAGAGCAGGAGAGTTTTTTACTACCTTTATATCTATTACTATATGGGTATTGTCAATACTATTCTTCTCATTGATGAACAAATATATTTATACCGAGTACAACTACATTCTTGTTCTTACTCTGTTTATTATTGGCTTTACTTGGGTATATTGTGGCAGATGTTATATAACTTCGGTTACTGCAAAACGTGTTCATAGTGGTGCAATAGGTTTTAATACTCTTGTTATCGGTTGTAGTAGTAGTGCCGTAAAACTCGTTGAATCAATTAAAAATTTAAGATACTCGGTTGGTTACGACATTGTGGGATATGTTAAACTACCCGAAGAAGAGAACGCTACAACAAACCTTCCATCGTATAACTTTGATGATCTGGATGAAGTTATAACCAAAAATAATATCAAAAAACTCATTGTTGCTCCTGAACATAACGACAGAGCAAAAACCTTTAACATTATAAACTCGCTATACAAATATGATTTACCTATTATGTTAGAGGCAAGGGAGTATGAGATTCTTACTTCAAGGATTAGATTGTCTGATATTTATGGTGCACCATTTGTTGATGTGAGTGTTCTATCTTTGTCGGATGCCGAAGAGAATATTAAACGTTTTTGTGATATTATTCTCTCTTCTATTGCTCTTATCATTCTTTCTCCTCTTATGTTATACGTTGCAATAAGGGTAAAACTTTCATCAAAGGGTGATATAATCTACAAACAAAAGCGCGTAGGCTTTAAACGCAAAGAGTTTACTATGTATAAATTCCGTTCAATGATAGAGAATGCCGAAAAGGAGACTCCTATGCTTTCGAGCCCCGATGACAAGAGGATTACAAAGTTTGGTCACTGGTTAAGGAAATACCGCATTGACGAACTTCCTCAGTTTTGGAATGTAATTAAAGGGGATATGTCGTTGGTTGGTCCTCGCCCCGAAAGAAAATATTTTGTTGACAAGATTATTGAACGTGCTCCATATTACAGCCTGTTACACAGAGTTAGGCCCGGTATCACATCGTGGGGTATGGTTAATTATGGGTACGCCCGTAATATTGACGAGATGATTAATCGATTGAAATTTGACATTATCTATTTGGAGAATATGTCTCTTTTGATTGATATTAAGATTTTATTTTATACAGTAAAAATTGTTTTTACTGGTCGCGGAATGTAATTTTTATGATTAGCAAATTAGAGAACTTTACTTTAAAACTTGCCATCTGGAGAGAGAAGCATATTACCGAAAAGAATTTGATTCTCATTTTAAGCCTCGTTATTGGTATTGGGGCAGCAGGTGCTGCTATGTTATTGAAATATATTATCCATTTTATACAAGATGCTCTTACCGAGCACTTCTCTATTGATGGAGCCAACTACCTGTTTTTGGTTTACCCCTCGATAGGTATTCTGTTATCGTGGATGTTTGTCAAGTATATTGTTAAGGATAATATCAGCCATGGTGTTACCCGTGTGCTTCATGCTATTGCTCAACGCAAAAGCAGATTAAAACCACATAACACTTATAGTTCGCTCATTGCAAGTTCTATTACAATTGGCTTTGGTGGCTCAGTAGGAGCCGAGGCTCCTATGGTTTATACTGGTGCTGCAATTGGTTCTAATATCGGCAGGATGTTCCGCCTTGATGCTCGACAACTTATGTTACTTGTTTGTTGCGGTGCAGCTGCTGGTATTGCCGCCATATTTAAGGCTCCTATTGCAGGACTTCTTTTCACCATTGAGGTGTTGATGTTTGAGCTTACTACGGCATCGGTTATGCCTCTTATGATTTCGGCTGCTACCGCCGCTACTGTTATATATATTTTTGATGGTCCTATGCCTGAGTTTAGGTTTGACCATACCGAGATATGGAAGGCTCAAAGATTTCCGATTGTATTAATGCTGGGTATATTCTGCGGTTTTATTTCGCTATATTTTACTCGCACAATCTTGGTTATGGAGAAGATGTTTGGAAAACTCAATAGTAAGCCTTGGCTTAAGTTTGCTGTTGGTTCCATAATTTTGAGTACTGCCATATTTTTCTTACCACCTCTTTATGGTGAGGGTTATGACTCCATTGAACAGATTATAAGCGGTAATGCTCAGGCTATTACTGAGGAGAGTATCTTTTATGAGGGTAGAGATAGTTTCTGGATTTTAACCCTTATGATTGCTCTTATCATAATGTTTAAATCGTTTGCTACGGCCGCTACTAACGGAGCAGGGGGTGTGGGTGGAACCTTTGCCCCAAGTTTGTATGTGGGTTGTATGTGCGGTTTCATTTTTGCATTCATATTTAACCACTTTATTGAGATGCCCGACCCTCTTTCGCAAAAGAACTTTGCTTTGATGGGTATGACTGCTGTTATGGCCGGTGTTATGCACGCCCCACTAATGGCTCTCTTCTTAACTGCTGAATTGACGGGTGGATATGACCTTTTTCTTCCATTGATGATTGCATCGCTATCTTCGTACGGAACGGTTAGGATTTTCAGCAGCCACAGTATATATACTCACCGTCTTGCTAAACGTGGCGAACTTATTACTCATCACAAAGATAAAGCGGTGCTTACTCTACTTAAAATGAATAGCGTTATTGAGACTGATCTACTCACCGTTAGGCCCGAAATGGATTTGGGTGAGATGGTACAAATTATATCAAAATCAAATAGAAATATATTCCCTGTTATTGATAAAGAGAACAACTTCTTGGGTATGGTGGTATTGGATGATATTAGAAATATTATGTTCCGTCCCGAGTTGTATAAACGTTTCCATGTTAGCAAATTTATGGTTACGCCCCCTGCCAAAATTGAACTTGGCCTGCCAATGGAACAAGTGATGCGAATTTTTGACGAGACCAATGCATGGAACCTACCTGTTGTAGAGAATGGCAAGTATATTGGATTTGTTTCTAAATCAAAGATATTCAACTCATACCGAAGGGTGCTTGTTCACTACTCGGAGGATTAAAGATTATTTTATTAAAAAAGGATTTTAGTTTAAGACAATGAATAGTAAAGATATAAGAATTGTTTATATGGGCACTCCCGATTTTGCTGTGGAGAGTCTGAAAAAACTTGTTGAGGGTGGTTATAATGTTGTGGGTGTTGTTACTATGCCTGACAAACCTGCCGGAAGAGGACAAAAGATTAAATACTCTGCCGTTAAAGAGTATGCCTTGAGTAAAGGTCTTTACATTATGCAACCCGAAAGGCTTAAAGATGAAGGGTTCCTTGCAGAACTTGCATCCCTTAATGCCGATTTGCAAATTGTAGTTGCTTTCAGAATGTTACCCGAGAGCGTTTGGAATATGCCACCTATGGGTACTTTTAATCTACACGCATCATTACTTCCTCAATATAGAGGTGCTGCTCCTATTAACTGGGCTATTATGAATGGAGATAAAGAGAGTGGTGTTACAACTTTCTTTCTAACTCATGAGATTGATACTGGCAATATTATTATGCAAGAGAGTGTTGCTATTGGTGATGACGATTGCGCAGGAACTCTACACGACAACCTTATGTATGTTGGGGCTGATATGGTTTGTAAAACCGTTGATGCTATTGCAGAGGGTAACATTACTACAAAAGAGCAACCTATGGATATTGAGCTGAAGGCTGCTCCTAAGATTTTCAAGAACGATTGTAAAATTGATTGGAGCGAGAGTGCTGAAAAGATTCGCAATAAAGTTAGAGGACTTTCGCCCTATCCTACCGCTTGGGGTGCGTTGGATTTGGGCAATGGAGAAGAGCCTTTGGCTGTTAAGATTTTCAGTGTTGATATTACTACCGGTTGCGGAGATGCCGGTACCATCAAAACAGATGGCAAACATTTCATTGAGGTATATTGCGGTGATGGTGCATTAAGAATTTCATCTCTTCAACTTCCGGGAAAGAAACGTTTAACAGTAGAAGAGTTACTTAGAGGGTACTCATTTAATGAATTTTGCAAGTTTGTTTAACAAGTGGTAAATATTCTTTTTTTATAAAAAATAATCGTCTATACTTAAAAGTATTTGGGCGATTTTTTTTATATACAATATTAAATTTTAGTTATCAGATAGGTTTTTTGTTAAAATTAACATTTGCCATAAAAAGAATTTGCTCTATAAATTATACTTTTGCTTAGTATAAAATAGTTTCCATATAATTAATAGATTTAATATGCAAATAGATATTCCTACCGGTAAGATTTCAAAATGCTTGAAATTTTTTAAAGATATATTTTATAAACTAAAAAATACACCTCGTAAATATATTTATATTCTTATTGGTATTCTTATAATTCTTATAGGAGTTTTTGTTTGGATATATTGGCCCAAGCCATTACCTCCTCAATATCCCACTGTTTTAGCGGAACCTGTAAGCAAGGAAAATGTTGAGATTTACGTTGAATATGCCGGTAAAATTAAGGCTAAACAACATGTAGAGATTAGAGCAAGGGTTGAGGGTTATTTAGAAAAGATGTTTTTTGAAGAGGGTGGTTATGTTAAGAAGAATGATATTCTTTTTGCTATTGACCCACAAGTATATAGTGCTAAAGTTGAAAAGGCTAAAGCCCAACTAAACAAAAACCAAGCACTTGAACTAAAAGCAGAGCAGGATTATAAACGTATTAAGCCTCTTTATGAGCAAAATGCTGCCAGTCAGTTGGATTTAGATAATGCTATTGCCGCATATGAGGCGGCAAAGGCTGAAGTTATTATGAGTAAAGCAGACTTGACTCAAGCAGAGATTGCGTTAAGTTACACTGAAGTTCGTTCTCCAATTTCGGGATACATTAGCGAAAGCTCTGCTGATATTGGCACATTAGTGGGGCCAGGCGGAAAATCACTACTTGCTACAATGGTTAACAGTGATACTGTTGAAGTAAATTTCAGTATGACCGGATTGGATTACTTAAAAAGCAAGGAACGAAATGTTAATCTCGGTAAAACTATTGAAGAACGAAACTGGAATCCATATATTACTATTACCTTAGCCGATGATACAGAGTATCCAATACATGGTCTTGTTGATTTTGCAGATCCTCAAGTTGACCCCAACACCGGTACTTTTTCAGTAAGAGCACAAATGCCTAATCCAGACCATATACTTTTGCCCGGTCAGTTAACAAAGGTCAAACTTCTTATGGACGTACATGAAAATGCTGTGGTTGTTCCAACAAAGGCTTTAATTATTGAAAAGGGTGCTGCTTACGTTTTTGTTGCAAGAAAAGACTCTATTGTGGAAAAACGCTTTATTGAGTTAGGACCAGAAGTAAAAAACAGAGTTGTTGTAAGTAGAGGATTGGGCGGCAATGAGATGATTATTGTTGAGGGGTATCATAAACTAAGTCACGGAATGCGTGTTAATTTGATTAAATCGGACAACAATGAAAAGTGATTTTTTTATTGACCGTCCGATTTTTTCGATGGTCATATCAATTCTGATTTTGATAATTGGTGTTATTGGCTTATGGATGCTTCCTGTTGACCAATATCCTCAAATTGTTCCTCCTGTTGTTAAGGTGTCGGCATCATATCCCGGAGCAAGTGCCGAAACTGTATCCCAAGCCGTTGCTACCCCTATTGAGCAAACCTTAAATGGTACTCCCGGCATGATATATATGGAGTCGCAAAGTACAAATACCGGTACTTTCTCTGCTACTCTTACTTTTAATATTGACAGCAATGCCGACTTAGCGGCTGTTGAGGTACAAAATAGAGTTAAAGGAGCTGAAGCCAGATTACCTCTTGAGGTTATTCAAAATGGTATTTCTATTGAAAAACAGGCTTCGAGCAAGTTGATGACCATAACTCTAAAATCAACCAATCCAAATTTTGATGAGATATATTTGAGCAATTATGCCACATTAAATGTTTTAGACCAACTAAGACGTGTTAATGGTGTAGGTCAGGTTTCAAATATTGGTAGCAGATACTACGCTATGCAAATAAAGGTGAGACCAGCAAATTTGGCAGCACTTGGCTTAACGGTTCAAGATATTCAAAAGGCTATTAAAGAACAGAACAGAGAGTCTGCCGCCGGAGTGTTAGGACAACAACCCATAGTAGGTAATGATATTACAATTCCTATTGTTGCACAAGGTCGCTTATCAACAGTAAACGAATTTGAGAACATTGTTATAAAAACAAATAAAGATGGCTCAATATTGAGATTGAGAGATGTTGCCAAAATTGATTTGGAGGCTCAATCGTATAACACCGAAAGCGGTATCAACGGAGAGAATGCTGCTGTATTGGAGATAAAGATGCTACCTGGTATGAATGCTATGGAGGTATCAAAAAGAGTAAAAGAGAAGATGGAGGAGATAAGCAAAAGTTTCCCCGAAGGTATTACTTATGACATTCCTTTTGATATGACTGAGTACATCAGCCAATCAATCAGAGAGGTTTATAAAACTCTATTTGAAGCTCTTCTGTTAGTGATTTTGGTTGTATTCTTATCTCTTCAAAATTGGCGCTCTACATTAATTCCTGCTGTTGCTGTTCCAATCTCTTTAATAGGAACTTTTGGAGTTATGCTCATATTTGATTTTACTCTTAACACATTAACTTTGCTTGGACTTGTTTTGTCTATCGGTATTGTTGTTGATGATGCTATTGTTGTTGTTGAGAATGTTGATAGACATATTAGGGAGGAGAATCTTTCGCCATACGAAGCAACAAAAAAGGCTATGAAAAATTTAGGTGGGGCTTTAATAGCAACCTCTTTGGTTTTATGTGCCGTATTTATTCCTGTTAGTTTTTTACCCGGTATATCAGGTATTCTATATAGACAATTTACTATTACCATTGCCGTTTCGGTTATTATATCAACAATTGTTGCCCTTACCTTAAGCCCCGCTATGTGTGCAATGGTTCTAAAAAAGGAGGATATTGATAATCCGCAAAAAAAGAACAAAGTTTTCAGGGCTATTAATAATGCCCTGGATAGTGGTAATCGTTGGTATAAGAATATTATAAACAAATGGCTAAATAATTCTAAAAGAGTTTTTATATTCTTTGGTATCTCCATTGTAATTATAATAATTATGATGATGTTTGTTCCTCAAAGTTTCATTCCTCAAGAGGATCAAGGTTATTTTACCGTTGAACTTGAGCTGCCAGAAGGTGCTTCGCTTGAGCGAACAAGAGTTGTTACCGACAGAGCTATTGAATATTTAAATTCTTTGCCTGATGTTCTCCACGTTATGAATGTTACTGGTTCAAGCCCAAGACATGGGACTAACCAATCGAGAAGCCAACTGACTGTGGTAATGAAACAATGGGGGGAGAGAGAGAACAAGAACTTATCTGTTTTTATGGATAGTGTCAGAAATCACCTAAATAAATATCCCGAAGCCATTGTTCTAATAAGTTCTCCTCCTGCTATTCCTGGTATTGGCTCTTCTGGTGGATTTGAGATGATTATTGAAGCAAAAGGAAATACAACTTACGATGAGTTAAAGAGTGCGACTGATACAATTCTTTTCTATGCATCTAAGCAAAAAGAACTTTCAAGAGTAAGTTCTTCTATTCAAAATGAAATTCCTCAACTATATATTGATGTTGATAGGGATATGGCTAAACTTATGGGAGTATCAGTTGCCGATATTTTTACAACAGTGAAAGCTTTCACCGGCTCGGTGTATGTAAACGACTTTAATCTATTTAATAGGGTTTACAGAGTTTACCTTCAGGCTGATGCGCCTTTTAGAGCAAATCAAAGCAACATGAACCTATACTTTGTTAGAGGCAATGGTGGAGAGATGATTCCTGTTACATCGTTAGGCTCATCTTCTTATACTACAGGACACGGTACTATTAAAAGATTTAATATGTACTATGCCGCATCAATTACCGGTGAGGCAGCACCGGGTTATAGTTCGGGACAAGCAATGGCGAGTTTAGAAAAGATTGTCAGAGATAAGGTTAATAAAAATATTGGTATTGAATGGAGCGGTCTTTCATATCAGGAGAAGGAACAGAGCGGACAAACCGGTTATGTATTATTATTAGCCCTACTCTTTGTATTTTTGTTCTTGGCAGCTCTTTATGAAAGTTGGACTGTTCCGATTGCTGTACTTCTATCTCTTCCTATTGCTTGTGTTGGAGCATTCTTTGGCATTGCTATTTTTGGATTGGAAAATAATATATATTTCCAGATTGGTTTGGTTATGCTGATTGGTTTAGCGGCTAAAAATGCTATACTAATAGTAGAATTTGCAAAAGAACAGGTTGATAAAGGCATTGGCATTGTAGATGCCGCTATTAACGCCTCAGTCAAGAGATTTAAGCCAATTATCATGACCTCTCTTACATTTGTTTTAGGGATGATTCCTCTTGTCCTTGCTACTGGTCCAGGCTCAGCAAGCAGACAAAGTATTGGTGTTGGGGTATTCTTTGGTATGATAATAGCAATGTCTATTGGTATTGTTTTAGTTCCATTCTTCTTTGTTTGGATATATAAGGTAAAAGATTATTTGAAAAATAAAAAATTTAGACAATGCAGAAGATAATTATAACTATTGTTTGTGCTTTTACTCTTATTGGTTGCGGTGTTTCAAAACATTGTAAAGAGCCTCAAATTGAATTGCCTGAACAGATTGTAAAAGATTTACCTCAAGATTCAACATCTATTGCTGATATTTCGTGGAAAGAGATTATAAAAGATTCTCTTCTTATTGACTTAATTAATAAAACATTGGTGTACAATAAAGATATTCTTGTTGCCGAAGCAAGGATTAGAGAGTTTGAACGACTACACAAGGTAAAAAGAGCCGATTTAGTACCATCAATTGATGTTAATGCTTACGCCGACCGCGAAACATTAAATTATAATGGTGCTGGGAAAGATACAGATATTGAGGTTGGTGCTAAACTATCTTTTTCATGGGAGATTGATTTGTTTGGCAGATTGAGATGGAGCAATAAAGAAGCAAAAGCAAATTACCTGAAAACTATTGAGGCAAAACAGGCTTTGCAGGTTTGCTTAATTGCCGAAGTTGCTTCATCTTACTTTGAGTTGGTTGGACTGGACAGGGAACTTTTAATTGTTCAAAATACTCTTGACACAAGAGAGGAGAACGTTGAACAAGCAAAAATAAGATTTAAAGGCGGGTTGACTTCAGAAATTCCATATCAACAGGCTCAGGTTGAGTATGCTAAAACTGCGGCAATGATTCCTAACCTTTATAAAAAGATTAAAGAGAAAGAGAATGAAATATCTTTTTTATGTGGCTCAATGCCAACTGACATAAAGAGGTCTAATATTCACTCTATCATTATGCCTGATATTGCTCTGCAAATTGGTATTCCTTCGGAGTTAATTAAACGTCGTCCTGATATCAGAGAGGCTGAACAGGCTCTGCAGGCAGCAATGGCTAATGCTGGTTATAAATGGGCTGAAAGATTTCCTAAATTTGTTTTTGGGTTTGATGTTGGTTTTGAGAATGATGGTTTCAAAAAATTCATTAAATCGCCTATTACCTATTTGATTGGCGAGTTAACTGCTCCTCTATTCAATATGGGAAAGCAGAAAGCAAGATATGAAGCGGCATTAGAGGCATACGATATTAAACGTTTTGAATATGAGAAAAGAGTTATTCTTGCTTTTAGAGAAGTTAATGATGCTGTAAACTCTTATACTGCCGCTGTTGAAAATTGCCACTTAATGGAGAGTTTGAAACACTCTTCAGACAAATATGTAAAATTGGCTCAAGTTCAGCATATTAACGGACATATCAACTATCTTGATGTACTTGATGCTCAACGTAGTTACTTTAATGCCGAAATAAATCATAGTAATGCAATAAGAGATCAATTTCTGGCTCTTATTGACCTATATAAATCATTGGGAGGCGGAGTAATAAACAACCAATAAAAAGAGACGAGGGAAGAAGAGGGTTGAATAAAAACAGACTACTCTGCTCCACGCAGCATATATAGGTTCATAACTTAACCTTAGAGTTGAAAGCAACTCAAAAGGGAGAGATCTCAATTATAAGAGATTCTCTCCCTTTTACTTATATTCTTTTTTTTAGGGGGAGGGATAACTTAAAACGCATTATCGTCTCCTTTGAATATACCAAAGAATGTCAGTATCAATATCTTTATATCAAGGAATATATTCCAATGTTCGAGATACCATACGTCATACTCTACTCGTTTCTCCATCTGCTGAAGAGTTTTTGTTTCGCCACGATAACCGTTAACTTGAGCCCATCCTGTTATTCCTGGTTTTATAAAGTGGCGAACCATATATTTATCAATGAGTTTTGAGTAATCCTCTGTGTGCTTTAACATATGCGGACGTGGTCCAACTAACGACATATCACCCATAAAGACATTGAAGAATTGAGGAAACTCATCAAGACTGGTTTTACGCAAAAATGCTCCCACTTTGGTTATTCTGCTATCTCCTCGCTCAGCTTGTTTTGTATCGCTATCTTTGTTTATCTTCATTGTACGGAACTTAAGACAGTCAAAATCACGTCCCATATATCCTGTTCGTTTTTGGCGGAACAAGACCGGTCCCGGAGATGATTTCTTAACAGCAATTGCAATAGGCAAATACCAAAATGGAGAAAAAAGTATTACTATTCCAGATATTAGAATATCCATTGAACGTTTTATAAATCGTGCCGACCAGCGTTGTAATGGCTCCTCCCGCACCGACAATAATGGCACTGCTCCAATCATTCCAAAACTTAATGTTCGTGTCATAAAACGGCGCACCTCAGGTACAATAAAGAATCGAATAGTATTACGCTCAGACATCTGCAACATATTTATTATATCTGCATCTTCAACACTTGGTAATGCACAATAGAGTTCATCAACTTTGTTTTCGATACAGAAGTTTTCTACCTCAGAAATATCTCCTCGGTATAGTGCTTCTATTTTGGCGTCCTGAGGTTTTACACTATCAAAGAATCCCAAAAATTTATATCCGTATCCTGCATTAGATTGCAACTCCTTATGCAGAATCTGACCTGTTTGCCTTGCTCCTACTATTACTATTCTTTTAAAGTTATATCCCCGTTTACGATAGTATCGTATTATTTTATTTGCCGCAAACCACCAACTATTCAAAAATAGGAAAAACGACACAAAATAGAATAGTTGTACTTTTGTTCCTACCTCAATATTAAAAAACATTGAGAGCGATAAAAATATAAGAACAAATACTACTAATGATTTTAGAGTTTTTGATAGAAGAAGGTCAATATGGGTTATACGCTCGTTATACACATCGCTAAACGCATACACAACAAGCATATACGATACATTAAGTAACATCCACCCTATTCTCCAATCAAATGAATTAATAACTACTTCAGGCAGTATAAGATAACTTAATAGAAAAGATAAATTTATACATATAAAGTCACCTAAAACTATTATCCATTTTACTAATCTGCCTTTCCCTTTATTTCCCATTTTCTGAATCTCTTAAATCCTTAAATATTTTTGTCAATCAACTCAATCTTTGCAATTATCAACTCCATATCTTCATCGAGTTTCTTAATCTTGCGTTCAATCTCTTTTATGAATACATTCCCTTGTTTTGAAGAGATACTTAAAAATCCGATATTATTTTGAAGTGTCTGCTTCTCTGTTTTTATACGTTCGTATGTTCTTAGTAGCTTTTCTCGCTCACTATATAGTTTATTGCTATTACCTCCTTTTATTGATGTTTCATATGCCGATAATCTTGCACTCTTGTTCTTTATATTTAAACGATTAAACTGTTTATCAAGTTCTGATTTAAAGGCTTTGTTTAATTTATCTTTTTCTTTGAATGGAACAAATCCTATTGCATTCCACTCTACAATTATTGAACGTAACTCGGCTTCTGCCACAGAGGTTTCTAATGACTCGTCAAAAGCTTTAAGTTTCTCTAATATTGCTCGTTTTGCTTCAAGATTCTTTGCCTCCTCTTCGTTTTGTTGTTTCATAGCTTCCGCCTTTTGTGCAAAGAAGTAATCGCATGCCGACACAAAACGTTTCCATATAGAGTCAGAGTATTTACGTGGTACTGCTCCAATTTTTTTCCACTCTTTTTGTAAGGCAATCATCTTCTCTGTTGTCTTTTGCCATTCAGCGCTATCTTTTAAGGCTTCGGCTTTTTCACACAATCTTTGTTTTGCCTCTAAGTTTGAAGTAAATGTATCTTTTACCTCTTTGTAATATTCCGATTTCTTTGTAAAAAAGTTATCACATGCTTTGCGGAAACGCTCAAATAGTTGTGTATTTATTTTGTGTGAAGCAAATCCTAATGTTTTCCATTCTGCTTGCAGATTCAAAATCTCTTTTGTCTTCTCTTCCCATGCCGAGAATGAGGTAAGCGCTTCAAAATCTACAGCCTCAGCTTTTTCACACACAGCTGTTTTTGCCTCTTCTGCCTCTTTCTCTCTCGCTTTTATATTCTCAAAGTGTTGCTGGTGACGTCTGTTCACATCTGTTGAGGCATCTTTGAATCTTTGCCATATTGATTCGCGTAACTCCCTGTCTACTGGTCCTATCTCACGCCACTCATCATGCAATCTTTGAAGAGCTTTAAATGCAACTACTACATCTTTCTCTTCAGATAATTTCTCGGCAGCCTCGCACAATGCTGTTTTTTGCTCAAGATTCTTTTTGAAATCATAATCGCGTAACTCTTTGTTAATTTTCAGCATATCGTAAAATTGCTCAACATAGAGTTGGTATGTTTTCCAAATTTGAGTTACCGCAGTTGCGGGAATATCGGTAATGCTTTTGAACTTTTGTTGTAGTTGTTGAAACTCTGAATAACGTTTGTTTACATTGTCTGCATCGGCAATTAATTGCGACATTTCATCCAACACCGCTTGTTTTTGTGTTAAATTGGCTTGGCGTTGTTGCTCCTGCTCTGCAAGATATTTTGCTTTTTTCTCTTTATAATTTTGTATTGCTACCTTCAAACGCTCTTCAAGCTCATCTGCCGGCACAATAAATGGAGTCTTCTCTTCTTCATCAGTTTGGGTTGATTCATACTCTGCACGTGCAACCTCATACTCTTGCATACGTAGTTTATAATAGTGCTGTTTTAGTTGCTCTACCTCTCCCTTTACTTCAGCAACATCTCGTTCTATTGCTCGTTCTATCTGTTCTACTACTTCTATTCTTGTGGCGGGTAGCGACAACTCCTCCTTTTGTATCTCTTCGCATTGGGCAACCATTGCCTCTTGCTCTGAAACAACTACACTTACACTCTCTACTTCTGCAATTTCATTCTCCTTCAATACTGAATCATTTAATTCTGTCATAGTTATACAAGTTTATGGAGTCCAAAGACTCCCCATCCACAATAATTTTATTTATACCGATTATAACTCTTTTTCACTCGGTATGTTTACAATATACAAATGTATTAAATTTTTCTTTTAAAACAAATGTTTCTATTTTTAAATAATATTTTTTTAGGGACTTATCCTAAACTTTCTCTTCTGCTTGATAATATAACGTAGTGCTATTACTTGGTATTAGATAGTTTTTTGCCACCTCTATAATTTGTTGGGGTGTTACTTTACGATACTTATCCACCTCTTCATTTATGTCACTATCTAACATTTCGTAATAGGCAATGTTTGCCGCCAACTCACATGCTCCTATGTTCTCAAAGAGGAAGTTTGATTCAAATTTATTTACAACTTTCTCAAGTTCACGTTTTGTTACCTCCTCGCTACTCAATTTTGCAATCTCAGCGGACAGTACCTTATCAGCCTCCTCAATATTTATCCCGGGTGCAAGACGCCCCACAACAACCAACAATCCGGGCTCCACATTGCCAGTTATGGCAGCATCTACCATAGAGAATATCTTTTTGTTTTGTACCAGCTCATGGTTTAATCGCGATGATTTACCGGTAGATAGAATATCTGATATTAAATCGAAACAGGGATAATCTTTATGCTGGCGAGATACCATGTGATAAACCTTATATATGTTCGATGAGGGGACATTGCGATAGACTCTCTTTATTCGTGCCTTTCGTTGAGAAGGCTCTTGTGGCAATGGTATTGCGTCAAGCGGTTGTGATTCAATATTTCCAAACCACTTCTCTGCCAACCTTATACACTCTGAGAATGTTATATTACCAACAACCGATAGTATTGCATTATTGGGTGCATAATATCTTTGATAATAATCTTTTACATCACTCAATTTAGCATCGTATATATGCGACAACTTCTCTCCTATTGTGATTATTCTGTATGGATGTTTTTTATATGCCACCTTACGATATATTGCAGAAGCATCGGCATAATCGCGATTTAAGACTCTCTGTTTAAACTCCTCAGCAACCACGTGGCGTTGCACAGATAAATTCTCTTCTGTTAAACAAAGATTAACCATTCTGTCACTCTCTAACCAAAATGCAGTCTCTGCATTTTGATATGGCAATATCTCGTAGTAATTTGTTATATCCTGAGTGGTGTAAGCGTTATTCTCGCCCCCTACCTTTTGTAACACTTCATCAAAATTAGGGACCTTAGTTGTTCCCTCAAACATAAGATGTTCAAGAAGATGTGCATATCCGGTTTTACCATGAGTGTCATTTTTTGCACCTACCTTATATAGCATATTTACCACTACTATCTTAGTATCAGAATCGTAGTGATGAACTATACGCAATCCATTTTTTAGAGTATATCTATTCAGGTCTATCATCTTTCTCTATTTATACTGAACTACAAATATATCTTATTTTTACAATATGCTATCACAAATATTGTTTTTTGAGGATTTTATCTTCTTTTTTTGCATATTTTTTATATTTTTGCATTTTATGGGGAGTATGTTTGTTTTTGGCTTGCACCCTATAATTATAATTATTTAACGATGAAAATTTATTTGGATTTGGCTGTAAAAGCAGCCCTATTGGCTGGAGAAGAGATTCTAAAAATATATAACGATGAGAACTCTGATTTCAATATTGAGATTAAAGCAGACAACTCACCTTTGACTATTGCAGACAAAATGTCGAATGAGGTTATCTGCAAAGAGTTAAACTCATCATGTCTGCCAATTCTTAGCGAAGAGATTAAGAACAACCCCTATAACGAAAGGAAAGAGTGGGACTCGCTTTGGATTGTTGACCCTCTTGATGGTACTAAAGAGTTTATTAAACGCAACGGAGAGTTTACCGTAAATATTGCTTTAGTAAAAAACGGCACTCCTATTTTAGGAGTTATCTATATTCCCGTTAAAAAGACTCTATATTTTGGTGCAAAGGGAGAAGGAGCTTTCAAAATTGAAGATTTTACCATTGAAAACTATAAAGGTATTGGTCCGCTAATCAAAGCAAGTATGCCAATGCCTTGCTACTCGCAAGAGAGAGAGTTTAGAGTAGTTGCATCTCGCTCTCACCTATCTCCTGAGACTGAAGAGTTTATTAACAAAAAAAAGGAGCAATACCCTAACTTGGAGATGGTATCGGTGGGTAGTTCTATTAAAATTTGTCTTGTATGCGAAGGTAGTGCCGATGTTTATCCTCGCTTTGCTCCCACGATGGAATGGGATACTGCCGCCGGCGATGCTATTGCTCGTTCAATGGGACTTTGTTGTACACTTACTGATGAATCTACACCTTTGAAATACAACAAAGAAAATCTGTTAAACCCTTGGTTTATTATTAAAAAATAAGATTCTTGATTATGAGTTTTGAAGCGATATTTGTATTGTGTGTTATTGTTGTAATGCTTGGAGTATTAGCAACAGACAGAATGAGGCCAGGGCTTACACTTCTATTAGTTGCTATTATATTTATGACTTCTGGTATTATCTCTCCCAAAGAGATGATTCAAGGATTCAGCAACAAAGGTATGATTACCGTTGCAATACTATTCTTAGTCAGCGAAGGTGTTAGACGTTCAGGGGCATTGGATTACTTAATAAAACTTATCCTTCCTCAAAAGAAGAGTTCTGTTTTTTCTACACAAGTTAGAATGTTGCCTATTGTTGCTGTTCTATCATCACTGCTAAATAATACGGCTATTGTGGTTATTTTTGCTCCTATCGTAAAGAAATGGGCAGAGTTCTATAAAATGCCTGTTAAGAAATTTCTTATCCCCCTATCATACGCAACTATATTAGGAGGTACTTGTACTCTAATTGGTACATCAACCAACCTTGTGGTAGCCGGTATGATGGATCAAGATGGATATGCAATGAAAATGTTTGAGATATCTCACATAGGAATTATAACTCTTATCGTTGGCTTATTATATATTTTTGCAACATCTAAAAAATGGCTACCCAATAAAAAAGAGATATCGAACAAAAGCAAAGATAATGAGACAAAAGAGTTCTATTTTGAATTCGCCGTTAACACAAACAGTCCATTCATTGGTAGCACTGTAATAAATGGACATAGTAATCTTTTAGCCCAAAACGATATTGCCGCCATTAAAAGAAACAACGAATTTATTGACATATCAGAGAAAGAGATAACTCTTAATGAAGGGGATACTCTTTTGATCTCGGGAAGAAGCATACATATTGAAAACCTTACAAAGACAGAGGGTATCACCTTAACCTCTATTAAAGATGCAGACCCCGACTTTATAAAAAAAGCGGAAAAAGTTGTTGAGGTTGTACTTGCTCCTCGTTTCCCGGGATTGAGAAAAACTTTAAAAGAGTTCAACTTTCAAAGACGTTATGGCGCTGCTATTATAGCAATTAAAAAAGATGGAAAAACTATAACCTCAGGATTTGAAGATGTTAAATTTGAGGAGGGTGATGACCTACTGCTTTTAACCGACAACTCATTTATTGGTGCATGGGGAGAGAGTAGCGTTTTTCACCTAATGTCTGACGTAAGTGATTATGAGGCTCCTATGAAGAAGAACAGAAAATGGGCAGCTCTAATAATCTTGATTCTTATGGTTGTTGGCGCAACATGCGGAGAGTATCTACCTCGCCTTAATGGTATGAAGTTGGATATGTTCTTCTTTGCATCGTTGGCTCTCTTTGCTATGACTCTATTTAAACTCTACCCTGCAAAAAAATATACAAAGTTTGTAAGCTGGGATGTTCTGATAGCCATAGCATCGGCATTTGCCATCTCATCTGCTATGCAAAATTCTGGTATAGCAGACTCTATTGCAAGCACTCTTATAAATATTTCAGGTAGTTTAGGTCCTATTGGTATGATTGCCACTCTATATTTTGTAACAACAATCATTACAGAGTTTATCACAAATAACGCTGCTGCCGCATTGGCATATCCCGTAGCACTCTCTATGGCTAACAATTTAGGAATAGACCCAATGCCATTCTTTATAACCATTTGTATGGCAGCATCGGCAAGCTTCTCTACTCCTATTGGATATCAAACCAACCTTATTGTTCAAAGTATTGGTGGATACAAATTTATGGACTTTATGAAAATTGGTGTTCCTTTGAGTATTATATGCTTAATAATAACAACTATATTTGTTCCCCTTATTTATTGGGGAAGTTTAACTAATATTCCCGTTAATTTACCTTAATAACAACTTTAATTAATACTGACTATGCCAACTGAAAATATATATCCTATATTCGACAGAATGCTTCAACGTGAAGATAGAGAAAAACTTCTTAAACAACGTGGTGTTGTTCTTTGGTTTACCGGACTCTCAGGTTCAGGTAAAAGTACTTTAGCCATAGCACTTGAGAGAGAGTTACACAACGCAGGTTATGTGTGCAGGCTTTTAGATGGTGACAACATCAGAACAGGCATCAACAATAATCTTGGATTCTCTGAGGAGGATCGCAAAGAGAATATTCGCCGTATTGCTGAAGTTGCTAAACTTTTTGCAGATAGTGGTATAATCACAATAGCATCATTTATAAGCCCAACAAATGAGGTTAGAAAAATGGCTGGTGAAATTATTGGCGAGAATGATTTTCTTGAAGTGTTTATAAGCACCCCTCTTGAAGTTTGTGAACAACGCGATGTAAAAGGTCTGTACAAGAAAGCAAGGGCCGGTATTATTAAAGATTTTACAGGCATATCTGCTCCCTTTGAGGCTCCCGAAAATCCTTTTGCAGAGATTGATACCTCAAAATTTACTATTGAAGAGTGCATAGCAAAACTTAAAGATATCATCAAAGAGAGAATAACATTATAATAATTGACAATGAAAAAGAGTGATTTAATATTTATTATTGTTGTTGTTACCCTGTTTTTACCCTTCTTTGTTTGTGATACTGTTTATGAATGGTACAAAACATTCAACTCGGAACACGCAATAATAATGAGCTTCTTGAAGTTTGCCATACTCTCTACCATGGGAGAGATGATTGGTATGAGAATTTCAAACGGCAAATATATAACTAAGACTTTTGGTCTTATACCTCGTATGGTTATTTGGGGAGTTTTAGGTGTTTGCATTGGCATGGCAATGACTATATTCTCAACTGGTGTACCTGTATTTATGGAGCTGGCTGGTATGGAGAATGCCACTAAGATGCTCGCTGGCGAGTTATGCTTGAATAAAGTATTGGTTGCATTAGCAATTTCGGTTGCAATGAATACTATTTTTGCACCTGTATTTATGACTTTTCACAAGATTACTGATACTCATATTTTAAATAATGGAGGTTCTTTAAAGTCTCTTATTACACCCATTCCTTTTGGCAAGTACATAAGTGAACTAAACTGGAAAGTCCAATGGGGATTTGTTTTTAAAAAGACAATACCTCTCTTTTGGTATCCAGCACACACAATTACATTCCTACTTCCGCAAGAGATGAGAGTTCTCTTTGCCGCTCTATTGGGAGTTGCCCTTGGTGTAATTCTTGCTGTTGCTGCGGTTAAGAGCAGAAAATAATTTGAGGAAACGATAACATAATGGCGAAGTGCATTTAGTCTGCACTTCGCCATTTTTTATTAAGGACATAAGATTTTTACATCTTATGAGTATCATTTTATCTCTATAATTCCCCTTTTATATATAAAATATATATAAAGTGCTTAATATATGAGGAGTTATTTGTATCTTTGCGGTTCAAAATATTTCTGAAACATTTATTATTAAGTATGAAAGAATACAATTTAAGTCACTTAAAAGAACTTGAGGCAGAAGCAATTCATATCATTAGAGAGGTTGCCGCAGAGTTTGAGAACCCTGTCATGCTATACTCTATTGGTAAAGACTCTTCTGTTATGGTTCGCCTTGCAGAGAAAGCCTTTGCACCCGGTCGTGTTCCATTTCCTT
This sequence comes from Bacteroidales bacterium, assembly GCA_017521245.1. NCBI lineage: Bacteria > Pseudomonadati > Bacteroidota > Bacteroidia > Bacteroidales > Bacteroidales bacterium. The sequence continues at coordinate 29,320 of JAFXDI010000025.1, read as the reverse complement.
TAATGCACATCGACTCTAAATGGAAATTTAAAGAGATGATTGAGTTCCGCGATAAATATGCAAAAGAGTTTGGTTGGAATTTAATTGTTGAGTATAATAAAGAGGCTTACGAAGCAGGTATCGGTCCTTTTACTCACGGAAGTAAAGTTCACACCGATGTTATGAAAACTCAGGCTCTTTTACAGGCTCTTGACAAACATAAATTTGATGCTGCTTTTGGTGGAGCAAGAAGGGATGAGGAGAAATCTCGTGCAAAAGAGAGAATATTCTCGTTCCGTGACCGTTTCCACAAATGGGATCCTAAAAACCAACGTCCTGAACTTTGGGATATATACAACGCTAAAGTTCAAAAGGGAGAATCAATCAGGGTATTCCCCCTCTCAAACTGGACAGAGTTGGATATATGGCAATATATTAGATTAGAAAACATTCCTATTGTTCCTCTATATTACGCAAAAGAGCGTCCGGTGGTTAATGTTGACGGCAACTTGATTTTGGCTGATGATGATCGTATGCCAGAAGAGATGAGAGCAAAGGCAGAAATGAAGATGGTTCGCTTCCGCACTTTGGGTTGTTATCCATTAACAGGTGCAGTTGAATCAGAGGCTGACACTATTGAAAAGATAGTTGAGGAGATGATGATTACAACTAAATCAGAACGTACTACTCGCGTTATCGACTTTGACCAAGAGGCAAGTATGGAACAAAAGAAGAGAGAAGGATATTTTTAAGAACCTGTTTAATTTTTTTAGAAGATGAATCAAACATTAAATATTAAAGAGTTTTTAGATCAAGACGAAAAGAAAGACCTTTTACGTCTTCTTACCGCAGGTTCAGTTGATGATGGAAAATCAACTCTTATTGGTAAACTTCTTTTTGATAGTAAAAAACTATACGAAGACCAATTAGATGCACTTGAGAGAGATAGTGAGCGTGTTGGTAATGCCGGAGAAAACAATATTGACTACGCACTTTTGTTGGATGGTTTAAAGGCAGAACGTGAGCAAGGTATTACCATTGACGTTGCATATCGTTACTTCTCTACCAACAAACGTAAATTTATTATTGCAGACACTCCGGGACACGAGCAATATACTCGCAATATGATTACCGGAGGTTCTACTGCTAACCTTGCAATTATATTGGTTGATGCTCGTACCGGTGTTATTACTCAAACTCGTCGCCACTCATATTTAGTGTCGCTTTTGGGTATTAAGCACGTTATATTGGCTGTAAACAAAATGGACCTTGTAGATTACAGCAAAGAGGTATTCGACAAGATTGTTAAAGATTATACCGACTTTATTGCTCCTTTGAATATTCCCGATGTCAAATGTTTCCCACTATCGGCTCTTAAAGGAGATAACGTTGTAAACAAATCGGAGAATACTCCTTGGTTTGATGGTATTCCTCTACTTGACTACCTTGAGACTGTTGAGATTGCAAACGATAATAACTTTGAAGATTTCAGATACCCAGTTCAATATGTTCTTCGTCCTAACCTCGACTTTAGAGGTTTCTGCGGAAAGGTTGCATCAGGCGTTGTTCGCAAAGGAGATGAGGTTATGGCTATTCCTTCGGGTAAAACTTCAAGAGTTAAAGGTATTCACACATACGAAGGAGAGGTTGATTACGCATTTCCTCCTCAATCAGTAACTATCACTCTTGAGGATGAGATTGACATTTCTCGTGGAGAGATGATTGTTCATACAAATAACAAGCCTATTGTTAGCCGAAACTTTGAGGCTATGTTGGTATGGATGGATGAGAAGGGTATGAATCCCGATCAACAATACTTCATCAAACAAACTACACACACAACTCGCGTAAGAATTGACCAAATTCGTTACAAAGTTGATGTGAACACTATGGAGAAATCAGATTGCAATGCTCTATCGTTAAATGAAATTGGTAAAGCAGTTTTTGTTACTAATGAACCTATATTCTTTGATCCGTATACCAAAAACAAAAACTGTGGTTCATTTATTATCATAGATCCTATTACAAACAACACTTCGGCTGTTGGTATGATTATTGGCGAGGTTGACGAAAAAGACCTTACTTCTAAGATAACCGAAGAGGACAAAGTGACAATGAGAGCAGGAAACTCTCTTGTTTCAGTTGCTGACCGCAAGAAACTTACGGGTGTTGATGGTAAAGTTTTTGTTGTTAACTCTGATAACAGCGAGTGCTTAAACGAGTTCACTTATACCCTTGAACGCAGATTATTTGATATAGGTGCTATGCCTATTGTCATTAACGCTAATGATGTGGATAATAAACAAGACGCTATGGCTATTGCCAAGAAAGTTGCACAACAAGGCTACTCAGTAATTGTTATAAATGGATTGGTTGATAACGATGTTATTGTTTGCAATGCTAAAGAAGGCAATGTTACACTTGATGTTGAATCTTTAATTTAAGAAAAATAAGAGAATGGGATTTAATTTTCAAAAACTTCCTGCAAACACTTTAGTTGGTGCTTCGTGGAAGACCTTTAAGGGAGTATGCGAAGGTAGAAGAGTTGACAAGAAATACAAGGCTAAATATCGTTTCACTAAACTTATTTGTCGCATATTAAGTTCAATAAACTTTATTGAAAACAGGAGGTATAAAAAGAGATTAGGCAATACAAAACTTAACGACTCTCCCCTATTTATTATTGGGCACTGGAGAAGCGGAACAACATTTGTCCACAACGTTTTTGCATGTGATAAACAGTTTGGTTTCACTACAACTTACCAAACAGTTTTCCCCTTTATGATGTTTACCATAAAATGGTTCTTCAAAAAGATGGCGGCATTGGCTATGCCAGCAAAACGCGAAGCAGACAATATGGAATTGAGTACAGACCAACCTCAAGAAGAGGAGTTTGCATTATCAAATATGTCGCCATACTCATTCTATAACTTTTGGATTTTTCCTCAATCTACCGAGGAGTATAGAAGCAAATATCTTTTATTTGAAACTATCACTGATGAGGAGAAAGCATCTTTTAAAGAGTGCTACGAACGTTTGGTTAAGACTTCAGTTTGGGATACTAAGGGCAAAAGATACCTTTCTAAGAATCCTCCTCACACTGGAAGAATTAAATTCTTATTGGAGATGTTCCCAAATGCAAAATTCATATATTTGGTTCGTAACCCATACACTGTTTTAGAATCTACTCGTAACTTCTTCTCCAAGACTATTCAACCTCTTAAATTACAAGATTACTCAATGGAGGAATTGGATAAAGATATTTTAGAGACTTACACAAGATTGTATAATCGTTACGAAGCAGACAAAGGTCTTATCCCCGAAGGAAACCTTATAGAACTTAGGTTTGAAGACTTTGAAGCAGATCCTTTTGGTAAAACTAAAGAGATATATGAGAAACTTTCTCTTGGCGGTTGGGAAGATGCTAAGGATGCTATTGAGGCATACATTGGTAAGAAAAAAGGTCATAAAAAGAACGCTTATAAATACAAACCTGAAACTGTTAAATTGGTTGATAAGCATTGGGGATATGCTCTTAAACAATGGAACTACAACTTAGATAATAAGGATTAACAATAGACTCCTTTATACAGAGAAAACGACTACCGAATGGTAGTCGTTTTTTTTAGAATCTATTGAACGCAATTCTATACTTTCATATACAACCATTGATATTACAAAGGAATCTTATCAATGCGACGTTGGTGACGTCCACCCTCATACTCTGTATCTAAAAATATTTTTGCTATCGCTTTTACTGTCTCCTCAGGTATAAATCTTCCAGGCATTACACATACATTTGCATCGTTATGTTGACGAGCCAATGATGCTATCTCCTCACTCCAGCACAATGCCGAACGAATACCTTGGTGTTTGTTTAGCGTCATATTAATTCCGTTTCCACTACCACATACTGCAAAACCAGGATAACACTCTCCAGACTCAACAGCTGAGGCTAATGGGTGTGCAAAATCTGGATAATCAACACTTTCTGTTGAGTAGCATCCAAAATCCTTAAACTCTATTCCCATCTCCGATAATAGAGATTTAATTACCTCTTTTGCCTCAAATCCTGCATGGTCGCATGCTAAACCAACAGGTAATCCTTCTTTTAAAATAGCCATAATATTATATTGTTTAATTTTATTCTTTTTGCGAAGTTACCATTTTTTTTTGAGTTTATATAGCAAACTACATATTTTATTACAATTTATTTTATAGTAGAGAAGGATAGAGTATTTAAGTCCATTAGAGTTATTATGGCGATTAAAAGCAAAAAGTTGAGAAACAAAAAAAAGCAACCATCAAAGATGATTGCTTTATTGTTCGTTGAGATATTTATTATTCTGCTGGAGTCTCCTCTGTTGCTGGAGCCTCTTCAGTAGCCTCGGCTGCTGCCTCAGCTGCTGCTGCAGCTAATTCTGCTGCTTTCTCTGCACGTTTTTTAGATACCTCTTCTGCTTTAGCAGCATTTACTGCTTTTTCTGCCTCAAGACGTTTTTTTACATCCTCTGCTTTTGCAGCTGTTAATTGTGCTTTGAATGTCTCAACTCCTTTTTGTTTGTTAGCCACCCAAGCTTCAAAACGTTTCTCAGCCTCTTCTGCTGTGAACGCACCCTTAGCAACACCACCAAGAAGGTGTTTTTTCATAAGCACTCCTTGTGCTGAAAGAATGTTACGAGTTGTGTCTGTTGGTTGCGCACCTGTTTGTAACCAATATAAAGCCCTGTCGAAGTTCAAATTTATTGTAGCAGGATTAGTGTTCGGATTATATGAACCTATCCTTTCAATAAACTTACCATCTCGTGGTGCCCTGCTATCGGCGATTACAATGTGATAAAAAGGAGCGTCTTTGCGTCCGTGACGTTGCAATCTAATTTTTGTTGCCATTTGAATTAAATTTTTAAAGGGTTATTATATTTTTTAGCGATGCAAAATTAATATATTTTTCACAAATACACAATACCCTACGCTAAGAATTACCCTACTTTGTAATATTGGCAATTGTTGCTACCATTGTTGCCAACGATGCAGCACTTGTTGCAAATGCCATAATGTTTGCTATGTTAAACCTTGCTCCTCCTCGGTTTGGCACAATAACCTCACATCCCGGTTGGATTACATTTTTACTACTCTTCTTTGCTCTTGCTATTTGACCATTCATATACAATACAAAGGCCTTGTTCTTTTTAGACTTAGGAGCATATCCTCCTGCTTGTTCAACATAGTGCGAAACTTTTTTATTATCAGAGAATACAACTGTATTGGGATATAACACTGCTCCACTTATTCTTACTGTATTATTGAATTCTGGTATGACTAAAACGTCTCCCTCTCTTAATACTAGATCAATACTACTTCCAGGGTTATTTAGAGCTTTCTCTAAATCAATTCCTACATAATATTCATTACCTAACTCCAATTTCTTCACGTCAAGAGAATCGCTATTTTGCGATACGAGATCAAGAGTCTTTTGCATCTTTACTCTCTCATCATCGTTTATTCTACGAAGTAATCTTGCTCCTTTAATATATGCTCCATCAATTACTCCTCCTGCTTTCTTAACAAGGTCACTTAATCGCTCATTACGTTGAGTTAGGGAGTATGTTCCTTCGTACAACACCTCTCCTTTTATTTGCACATTTATCTGTCTTTTATATGCCGGACTTTTTCTAACAAATACTTGGTCGTATGGTTCTAATATAAATCCTGGAGTTCCATCTATTACAAATCCCTCCTTAAGTGAAAATGAGAACATCTCAGCTGTCTCTTTTGTTGCTTCTGTTCCTCTACTGTTTTTTATTCTTCGAGAGACATCTACTCGCACTGTTGATGCAGACTCTTTTAGTCCTCCTGCTTGGATTATAATATCTTCTATTGTTGTATTTTCAGCAAAGGGAAACTCTCCTGGACGTGCAACCTCTCCAAATACTGATATTGATCCTAAATCTTTAAGATCGTAAATACTGGGTATGTATAACACATCGCCTTTTTGTAATTGAATATCTGCTACCGAACCATTTAATATTCCTTTTACATCTACTTGTATTACTTCTAATGTTAAATCTTCGTGTTCACGATGCATCACTGCTCTTCCTAAAAAGGCATCTCCCATTATTCCATCTGCCTTTTCAATTAATTGTTTTACTGTTTTTATCTTATCGCTATATTGATATACTCCCGGACGATAGACAGCACCCTTTATCTCCAATTTATTTTTTAAACGATCAATTATTGCTCCTACTTCAGCTTTATCTCCATCTTGTAAAGCAAAAGTTGCATATTCATCAGAATCTATGGTACATACTTCATACTCTTTACTACTCTTGCGAGTTAAAGTGATATGGTCTTTGTATGCATCTCCCATAAAATCGCCTGAGAACGAAATCAAATCTGCAACTGTTTCGCCACTCTTCATCTCATAATTCATAGGGCGTTTTACATTTCCTTCAATAGAGACAAGATTCTCGTATGTTGGGACTATTATGGCATCTCCATCTTGTAGGCGCAAATCACCTATTACATTGCCTTTTAGGATATATTCGTATATATCAACCGAATCAATCTTCTTTCCATTACGTACTATCTGTATGTTTCGCAAACTTCCTCGATGATTTATTCCTCCCGCACTATATAATGCGTGAAATACAGAAGATAAAGATGATAGTGAGTATGTTCCGGGCGTCTCTACCTCACCCATTACATTCACTTGTATTGTTCTGATTTGTCCTAACGATACACTTATCTTTGAGTTGGCATCATCTGAAATTCCCGAATATATCTTAGCAAATTGTTCTTTAAGATACGATGTTGCATCCTCTATGGTTTTTCCGTTAAGATATACCAATCCTAAATTTTGAATAACTATATATCCATCAGGGGATATTTTCTCTCTTATACTATTCTGACTTGCTCCCCAAATATCAATTATCACCTCATCTCCAGGACCTAACTTGTAGTTATCAGGTGTTGCTATGTTTTGACGTGGAGCAAATGTTAAGTTTCTGTTTTTAAATATACTGCGACCAAATATCTCGCCAACAATAGATTGTGTATCAAAAAATAAATCTTCTACTTTTACAGGTTGTTCTTCTTCTATATTTGACCCTGTTTGAAATAAACTGTTCTGAGTTCCGTCAAACATTTGAGAAGAGAGTTCATCGCTATTTCTCATTCGATTTTTCGCAACTGCACTTTTTGTATTTATTGATGTTTCATCATATTTTGCTTTGATTCTTTCGGCTTGTGCTCGCGTTACTCCTTTTGCCGCTAAATCCGCTACTATCTGCTTTTGAGACTCTCCTCGTTCTGTTGCGCTTTTTACATATTCCAAAACCTCCTCATCCGACATTGTTTGAGCTATTGCAGGGAGAGACAAAAACATGAGCAACAACGACAATAGTAATATTTTCTTTCTCATAATTTGATATTTTATTTCATTTGTTTTTTACTAAATGTTACAATATGTAACATTATAACGTGGGAATATACTCTTATATTGTATTGAGAATGATTTATTCTCAATTATTTTTTATCTTTATCAAATATTTATCTCCAATACCAAATTTTTGTTACTATTAGTTTGGTACTAGTAATACAAAATACTCTTTTTTGAGTATTGTATTACTATTTTTTAGGTTATAACTTTGTAACTACCAAAAGAGTTGATAACCATAATAGTGTTATATATTTTCGTTTAGTTTATAAATTGGTTTGGTGAGGATAAATCGAGAGATTTCTCCTCACTTTTTTTACACTTCGATTAGAAAGTTTTTATAGTTATATGTTGTAGGGTACAACTATTTTTTTTTCACGACAGAAGGATAACATTAATAATGTCATCCTTCTGTCGTGCTTTATATGTTAATTTTAGTTGTTCTCAGGACGTAATTTACGCACTACAACTCCTGCTTGCCACATCTCGCTATTGCGCAATTCCTCTAACTCTTTGTTTAGTCCATCGCGATAACCTGGTTGACTATTGGTGTCGATTGAGCGTTGAGCCTCGTTTCCTTTTGCTACCTCGCTATACAACTCCTCAAATACGGGTTTTGATGCATCGCGGAATTTTTTCCACCAGTCTAATGCTCCACGTTGTGCAGTTGTTGAACAGTTTGCATACATCCAATCCATTCCGTTTTCTGCTACAAGTGGCATAAGTGATTGTGTTAACTCCTCAATTGTTTCGTTGAATGCCTCTGATGGAGTGTGTCCGTTTGCACGTAATACTTCGTATTGTGCTGCAAAGATTCCTTGTATTGCACCCATCAATGTTCCACGCTCTCCTGTTAAGTCAGAATATACCTCACGCTTGAAGTCTGTCTCAAACAAATATCCTGATCCTACTCCAATTCCTAATGCTATTACGCGATCCTTTGCACGTCCTGTTGCATCTTGGAAGATTGCAAAACTTGAGTTCAATCCGCGTCCTTGCAAGAACATACGGCGCAAACTTGTTCCTGAACCTTTAGGTGCTACTAATATTACGTCAACATCTGCTGGAGGAACAATTCCTGTACGCTCTTTGTATGTGATTGCAAATCCGTGTGAAAAATAAAGTGCTTTACCTGGAGTAAGAGCCTCTTTTACTGTTGGCCATACCTCAATTTGTGCTGCATCTGACAATAGATATTGTATAATAGTTGCACGCTCGCAAGCCTCTTTTATATCGAATAGTGTCTCACCTGGTACCCAACCATCAGCAACTGCTTTATCCCAAGTTTTTGAGTCTTTACGTTGTCCAACGATTACGTTAAATCCGTTATCTCGAAGGTTAAGACTTTGTCCTGGACCTTGTACTCCGTATCCGATTACTGCTATTGTCTCGTTTTTTAATACTTCTCTTGCTTTTTCCAATGGAAATTCCTCGCGGGTTACTACATTCTCTTCAACTCCGCCAAAATTCATTATTGCCATAATTTTTTTTTGTTTATTAAGTTAATTAATTTATTATCTCGTTTTTAAAATTATTCTACATCTACATATTGTTGCTCCACCATCGGTGGGTTTCATCTCTGCCGCATAGTTGTCAGGAGTCTCCTCTACTCGCATTAGAGATAACTCTTGATTGAAGTGTGCTTCATTCATATAACTTATCTCAAAACGATTTATATACTTTGTATCTAAATCGGTCATTGGGATAAGGTTTACTATATGCTCAACCTGCTTTCCGCTATTAAAGTGGCGATTGTAATCTATATCTCCTGTCTTTACTTGGTGTATAAATCCTTCTCCAAAAGTGATAGGTTTTACCTTTCCTATTTTTGTCATAGGACAAACTCGCTCTGACATCATATCTTTCATTCCTGCGAATGAACTTATATCTAACGATTTGCGAGTTGTTAAGTCAATTACAAACCACACCGAGCGAGCATATCCATATATATTACCTTTGGCATCTTTCATACAGAAATTACGCTCCGAAAAGTGTTTATTGCAATCCTCTACCCAAGTCTCTATGATTAATGTTTCGTATGGTTTTGGATATCTATCCATCTCCAATGCCAATCGTGCCAACACCCATGCTTGATTCTTAGGGGTAATATCAGCGTATCCTATCCCTAATATATCGGCATGCTCAGTTGCTACATCCAATATTTTGTTAGCAAGGAATGGTAATGTCACTTCACGTTGTGCATTACAATCTGATGCTACAATATTATAGGTTTTTGAATACTCTTTTGGCTTGGTCTCCATCCTACTCCTCCTCTAATTCCTTTCTACGTAACTCTTGACACTCCAAGAATTTATCAACATGCTCAATGGTTGATTTTGTAATAGATACTCTTCCCGATTTTACAAATTGTAATACTCCGTATTGTTCAAGGTCATGAAATAGAGCTTGTGTTTCTTCTGTATGACCTGTTTTCTCTATTATGGTATATACAGGATGAATCTCCAATATTCGAGCATTGTATTTTCTTACCAACCTCTCTAATCCTCCCTTTTCTAATAGCTCTGGAGTTGAGACTTTGTATAACGCTACCTCTTGATATACTATATCCTCTTCGGCATAATAGAATGCTCGGATTACATCTATTCTCTTCTCTATCTGATTTACGACCTTTATCGCCATCGCTTCATCACAATTTGTGGTTATCACAAATTTATGCACACCACTTATTGCTGATGCCGATACAGATAACGACTCAATGTTGAGTTTGCGACGGGTAAAGATAATTGATATTTGGTTTAACAGACCTACCTCATTCTCAGAGAGTGCTGTTATTGTATATAGTTTTTCCATTACAATTTATATATTTCGTCGCGGTTTAACATTACATAGTTTACACTCTTTCCTGTTGGCGTCATTGGGAATACCATCTCTTCTTTCTCAACTACTGCCTCAAGCAGATAAGAACCATCGTGTTGCAACATCTCCTCTATTGCACCATCTAACTCCTCGCGTTTCTCAATACGGCGTCCTTTTATTCCGTATGCCGCTGCTAATGCAACAAAGTCCGGGTTTGACAGGTCTGTTTCTGAAAATCTTTGGTTAAAGAACAACTCTTGCCATTGACGCACCATTCCTAATACGGTATTGGTCAATAATACTATTTTTACATTTACACCGTATGCTTTTATGGTCCCCAACTCTTGCAAGGTCATCTGTAATCCTCCATCTCCTACAAATAAACAGACTGTTCTCTCAGGGGCTCCAAATTTTGCTCCAACGGCTGCTGGCAATCCAAATCCCATTGTTCCTAATCCACCTGAGGTGATTACACTGCGTGGTTGCGAATATCCCGAATAGCGGACTCCCATCATTTGATTTTGCCCTACGTCTGTTACTACAACTGCACTATTATTGGTATATTTTGACACTCGGTTTACCACCTCGCCCATCTTCAACGCTCCCTCTTTTGGAGATACCTCAACCTCTATTACTTTTGTCTGCTCTTCAGCTTTTGGTCTCTCAAACATCTTAAGCCACTCTGTATGTTCTGCTTTATCAACATACTCTGTTACCGCAGCAATTGACTCTTTTGAATTTCCTAAAACTGACAAATCAACTGGTACGTTTTTATTAAACTCAGATGGATCTATATCAAAGTGTATCTTTTTTGCTTGACGTGCATATGTGTCAAGTACTGCTGTTACCCGGTCATCGAAACGCATTCCTACTGCTATCAACAAATCACACTCGTTTGTCATTACGTTAGGCGCTACGTTTCCGTGCATTCCTATCATTCCCATATTCAATGGGTGAGAGGTAGGTATTGATGATAATCCTAAAAGAGTTGTGGCCACTGGTATTTGAGCCTTCTCCATCAACGCTAGGACCTCTTTTTCGGCTCCTCCTAATGTTACTCCTTGTCCTACTAACATAAGAGGTTTTTTTGCCTCATTTATCATTCGAGCAGCCTCTTTTATTGATTGCTCATTTAGTTTAGGATAGGGGTTGTAACTACGTATATAGTTGCACTTTTTGTATTCAAATTCAGCCACTTCGGTTTGGGCATTCTTTGCAAAGTCTAGCATTACAGGACCGGGACGTCCTGTTGATGCTATATAGAATGCTCTTGCTACCGCCCACGCCACATCTTCTGCTCGGCGTATTTGGTAACTCCACTTTGTGATAGGCAGAGTTATACCCACAACGTCGGTCTCTTGAAAAGCATCTGTTCCCAACATTGATGATGGCATCTGTCCTGCTATCACCACCATAGGTGTGCTATCCATCATTGCATCGGCAATTCCTGTGATTGTATTTGTTGCTCCGGGGCCTGAAGTTACTATTACAACTCCAGTCTTACCCGACACACGTGCATAACCTTGTGCCGCATGTGTTGCTCCTTGTTCGTGGCGAACCAATATATGTTTCAACTCTTCTTGATAATCATACATACAATCGAATACCGGAGTTATTGCTCCTCCGGGGTATCCAAACACTGTATCTACGCCTTCGGCAAGAAGACTTTTTATCAATATTTCAGAGCCTGTCAATTTCTCTTTTGCCATAATTGAATGGTAAAATTTGTTATTATTTTCAAACAACAAAGATAATTAATTATTCTATAATACGAAATGCTCCTTTATCGGCAGAACTTACCATAGAAGCGTACACCTTTAACGCCTTAGATATTACTCTGTTACGAGTCTTAGGAGTAAAGGCATCTTTGCCTCGTTTCATCTCTTCTGCTCTTCTTTGAGCAAGTTCTTCATCTGACAAACGTACATTTATTGTACGTTCCGGGATATTTATCTCTATTATATCGCCATCTTTTAATAGTCCGATGTTTCCTCCCGACGCTGCTTCGGGTGATACGTGTCCTATTGATAATCCCGATGTTCCACCTGAGAAACGTCCGTCAGTGATTAAGGCGCACTCTTTTCCTAAGTGACGAGATTTTATATATGAAGTGGGATATAGCATCTCTTGCATTCCTGGTCCTCCTTTTGGTCCTTCGTGTGTGATTACTACTACATCGCCCGCTTGTACTTTTTCTCCTAATATTCCTTCACACGCATCCTCTTGCGACTCAAATACCTTAACAGTTCCTGTAAAACGGAATATGCTCTCATCTACTCCTGCTGTTTTCACTATACATCCGTCTTGAGCAATGTTTCCTTTCAACACTGCCAATCCTCCGTCTTTTACGTAAGCATGGCTGAAATCTCTGATACATCCGGTTTCACGATTGGTATCGAGTTCTTTATATTGACTTGATTGCGATCCTAATTTAAGATTAAACTTATTACATGGTGCACTCTTCCATAGATTAGCTGCCTCTTCAGTAAAGTTTTTTCCGTCAATAGCATAGTTGTCTATTGCCTCTCCCAGTGTTAATCCGTCAACACGTTTTACTGAGGTGTCAACCAATCCCTCTTTTGCCAATAGACTCATTATTGAGATAATTCCACCTGCACGGTTTACGTCTTGCATATGGAAGTGAGAACTTGGTGCTACTTTACACAACACAGGTGCTTTACGTGATAGAGCATCTATATCATCCATTGTAAAATCAACTCCCGCCTCTTGTGCTATTGCCAATAGGTGCAATACTGTGTTGGTGGAACCTCCCATTGCAATATCAAGTGTCATAGCATTTAAGAATGCTGCTCGTGTTGCTATTGAACGTGGAAGCACTGAGTCATCGCCATCCTCATAATATTTTTTGCAGTTTTCAACAATCTTCGCTGCTGCCTTTACAAACAGGTTCTCTCTGTTTTTGTGTGTTGCCACTATTGAGCCGTTTCCCGGCAAAGCCATTCCTATTGCTTCGTTCAGGCTATTCATTGAGTTTGCAGTAAACATTCCTGAGCATGATCCACATGATGGGCAAGCTACTCGTTCTACCTCTGCTACCTGTTCATCGGTTACACTTGCGTCTGCTCCCTCAATCATAACATCAATTAGGTCTAATGCTCTACCACGAAGGTTTCCCGCCTCCATAGGTCCTCCTGATACAAATATTGCAGGGATGTTTAATCGCATTGCAGCCATCAACATTCCGGGTGTTATCTTGTCACAATTACTTATACACACCATAGCATCGGCTTTGTGAGCATTTACCATATACTCTACACTATCGGCAATTAGGTCACGTGATGGTAGTGAGTATAACATTCCGTCATGCCCCATTGCAATTCCATCATCAATGGCTATTGTATTGAACTCGGCTGCGAAGCATCCTAATTTCTCTATCTCTTCTTTAACTTTTTGTCCTATCTCGTGAAGATGCACATGACCCGGTACAAATTGTGTGAATGAATTTACTACGGCTATAATGGGTTTCCCTATCTGCTCCTCTTTCATTCCGTTGGCTCTCCACAATGCTCTTGCTCCTGCCATTCTACGACCTTCGGTACTTTGCGCACTACGTAATTTGTTTGCCATAATTTTTCTTTTTTTTAAGAGAGTCTCTTTATCTTATTTTTGCCTCTCTTCTCTTTCACATATAATAAGGTGCGAAATTACCCTCTTTTAATTATTAATGCAAATAAAAACCAATAAAAGTTATACCTTTTTATCATTTTTTAGCAATAACCATAGTTAAAGACAATAAGTTTCCGACAACAATTGGTTATACTCTTTAAGTTTTACAGATAATTATACTGCAAAACTTTAATATTTCATTAAAAGCAGGATATTCTATGATGTTGTTATTAGAAGTTCTTAAACTCGCTTTTTAGAACGGATAACCAACAGCGAAGTGTAGTGCCGCATCGCGAGAGAAGTTTTGGTATGATATTACCCACTTGCTCTTACCTGTTACTGCTGGGTTATATGCTTTCATTCCAAGATCAAGACGTAATACAAAGAAGTCAAAATCGAGACGAAGTCCTAAACCGTATGCCAATGCTAGCTCTTTATAGAACTTGTTTATTTTGAATGCTCCTCCCGGTTGGGCGGCATAATCTTTTATTGTCCAGATGTTTCCTGCATCAATGAATGCAGCTAACTCTAACTTCCATATCAGTTTGCTTCGATACTCTATATTGAAGTCTAATCTTACATCTCCGCACTGATTCATAAAATCTGAGGTTGGATCTTTTCTCTGATATGATCCTGGTCCTAAACTTCGTACTGACCATCCTCTCACACTATTTGCTCCGCCTGAGAAGTATCTCTTTTCAAAGGGAAGTATCTCTGAGTTTCCGTATGGGACCGCCACTCCTGCTCCTACGTGTAACGACAGCGAGTTCTTTTCGTTAAACAGGAAGGTATAGGTGTAGTCCATATCACATTTATAGTATTGTGCATATCGGATGCCAAATATAGAGTAACCATCCTGGGGACGTGGTTTTGATATTGCACTTGATATTCCGTACAGCAGGTTTCCTGCTATCTCGTTAACCATACGGAAAGTGTATATATTCCCCGTTGGTTTTATTGATTCAGGATTTAGGTTAGAGAGATAGACAGAGTATGCCATTCGCATTATAAAGTGATCCTCATAACTGTATCTGAGCAACGGATTATCTACCGACAAATCATTTATATTATTTTTAAACTCTTCGGTTACTTTTGGCAGATATATATAACTTATATCAACCAAATCAAATTTATGACGAAATCTATTCCTATTACTAAACCAATTATACCCCCATCCTGCTCCTGCTATAACACGCACAAACTCTGGTCGGCGCTGATAGTTGCCACTTAACTTCAATTCTGTTGTGGGACGCAATTTCTGTCGTTGCTTATTCTTTGCAAAGGGGAATATAAATTTAGGAAACGAAATTCCCATCTCGGCTCCAAGTTCAAGGTAGTTGTTACTTATTAAACCTCCTAAGTCGCCTGTTATATTCTCGTATGCTGCACGTATCTTTGTTGAGAAGGTCTGTGAGCCTTTGAATATATTCCTGTGTTGATAGGTAAAACCAAGTGCAAATCCAAAATTTCCTGCCGAGTTCGTACCCTCTACCTCTGTTGATATGGTTTGTGTTTTTCCTTTTGTAAGAAGTATATAACAATCAAGCATCATCTTGCCATCAACCTCTACGGGTGCAAACTGTATGTTTACATATTTGAATGCCCTCAACCGTCCGTATGCACTCATTGTGTTGTCAACTATTCGCTGACTATATTTCTCACCTTTCTTTATAAAGCAGTTGTTTACCAATACCGATTCACGTAGATAGTGATCTTTGCCATAGTAGATTGTGTTTCCTTCATAGTGTGCTGTATCAACGACCGTATATCGCTGATCAACATTCATAGGGTTGTAATCGGTATAGAAATATACATCGCGTATTGTATAGGGGCGATGCTTTACAAAGACTACCCCCGTTCCGTCGGGTTTTGCTATTGGATACGGCAATAGATTAACCTCCAAATCTACCAAGTGATCACCAACTGTTGTATCGGCAGTATATGTTATATACTCTTTATTAAAGGCATAATATCCTCTATCGTTCAACTCTTTAGCTATTCTCTCACGTTCACTATCTAATATGTAATAGTCAAATAGTGTTCCTTTTTTTAAAAGATACTGAGTTGTATCTTTAAGGGTTACATACTTTGATATTGAGTCATCGGGGATATTGTATGTTACCCTATTTAATTTGTACGGGGTATTGCTCTTTACGTTATAAGTTACCTTTATTTTTCGTTTCTTTATTACAGTATCGGCAGTTACTTCGGCTTCGGCATACCCTTTATTTTTCATTGCCTTTTGTATCTCTACTCTACTCTTTTCTGTTAGAGTTGAGTCATATATTACAGGAGGAGTTCCTATTTTTCGCATAAAACGATTCCATCGGTTATCTTTTGTTCCCGACATATTGTAAAAAGCCAATGGCAACCCTATTATTCCGAAAGTTTTATGATTTGGTTGTTGGCGTAGATATGGTTTCAAAGATGATGATTTTACATCCTTATTATCTACCTCAATCTTCACTCTATTCAACAGATACTCTCCTTGGGGTACGTGTTTGGTTGGTCGGCACGATGTTGCCAACAACAAAACAGAGAGTATAAAGAGTGTGATTTTAAATTTCATCAGAAAGGGGTAGTTATACTTACATCTTTATTACTATACCAACTATACAAATGGTTCTTTAGTTTTTATTAGTGCAAATTTAATAAACTATTTAAGATAGACAAAGGTGTTACAGTAAAATAAGAGCCAAAAATGGGTTTACAAACTCATTTCTTTTACAAAAAAAAGAGAGTGACCGAAATTATATTTTCTCGATACACTCTCTAACTAATGTCCAATATACTCTTTTATTGTTGTTTTGCTTGACGCTTACGCTCTATCTCATCCAATATTATTTTACGAATACGTAAGTGGTGTGGTGTTACTTCAAGGTATTCATCCTCTTTGATATACTCCAATGCCTCTTCAAGCGAGAATATCACAGGAGGAATAATACGCGCTTTGTCATCTGCTCCTGATGCACGCATATTGGTAAGTTTCTTTGATTTTGTTACATTTACCACAATATCTCCCTCTTTGGCATTTTCGCCCACTACTTGTCCTGCATATACTTCATCCTGAGGATGTATAAAGAAACGACCTCTGTCTTGTAATTTATCTATTGCATAGGCGTATGCTGTTCCACTCTCCATTGCAATTAACGAGCCATTTGAACGGCGATCAATCTCTCCTCTCCATGGCTGATACTCCAAGAAACGGTGTGCCATTATTGCCTCTCCTGCCGATGCTGTTAAGACATTGTTACGCAAACCTATTATTCCGCGTGATGGAATTACAAACTCCATATGCACTCTATCGCCTTGACTCTCCATAACCATTAAATCTCCCTTGCGACGCGTTACCATATCAATTATTCTATTAGAATACTCTTCGGTTACGTTTATGGTTAGTTGTTCAACAGGCTCACTTTTTACTCCATCTATCTCTTTTATAATTACCTGAGGTTGTCCTACTTGCAATTCATAGCCCTCACGACGCATTGTTTCTATCAATATTGACAGATGCAATACTCCACGTCCAAATACTGTCCATACATCTGAGTTCTCCGATTTCTCTACTCGTAATGCAAGGTTACGATCAAGTTCTTTTGCTAAGCGGTCGGCAATATGACGTGAGGTTACATATTTTCCGTCTTTTCCAAAGAAGGGCGAATCGTTATTAGTAAAGGTCATTGACATTGTTGGCTCATCAATGGCTATACGTTTTAGTGGCTCTGGATTTTGCACATCAGAGATTGTATCTCCAATCTCAAAACCTTCAATTCCTACAAGAGCACATATATCTCCCGATGACGCTTCAGTTACTTTTGTACGCCCTAACCCCTCAAAAAGATGCATCTCTTTTATACGTTGCTTTACTACGCTACCATCTTTTTTACACAACGATACATCCATACCTTCACGAAGAGTTCCGCGATGAATACGACCTACCGCAATACGTCCTACATACGATGAAAAGTCTAACGATGTAATCAACATCTGAGGTTCTCCTTCAAGAACTTTAGGTGCTGGTATTGTCTCTATTATTGTATCCAAAAGAACGGTTATATCTTCAGTTGGTTTACGCCAATCAAGCGACATCCAGTTCTGTTTAGCAGAACCGAATATTGTCGGGAAGTCTAATTGATCTTCTGTTGCATTCAAATTGAACATAAGATCAAAAACCATCTCCTGCACCTCATCAGGGCGACAATTTGGTTTATCAACTTTATTTACCACAACTATGGGCTTTAATCCCATCTCTATTGCTTTTTGCAACACAAAACGAGTTTGTGGCATTGGTCCTTCAAAAGCATCAACAAGTAGCAAACATCCGTCTGCCATGTTTAATACTCGCTCCACCTCGCCTCCAAAGTCGGCGTGTCCTGGAGTGTCTATAATATTTATCTTGCAATCTTTGTAGGTTATTGATACATTCTTTGATAAGATTGTAATTCCCCTCTCTCGCTCAAGGTCGTTATTATCAAGTATTAACTCGCCAGATGTTTGATTCTCACGAAAGAGTTTTCCCGCAAGAAGCATTTTATCCACGATTGTTGTTTTTCCGTGATCGACATGGGCAATAATTGCAATGTTTCTGATTTGTTGCGACATATATAAGAATTTGTTTAGTCGTTTTTACTCTTGGAATACCCCTCTACTTTCTGGCATCCTCTATAATTGAATAAAACTTTGTTTTATTTTAGGTGCAAAGTTACAATTTTTCTGCGACTTTAAGTGTCAAATTTATACTAAATATACAATCCGAGAACTAAAAAAAGGCTATCGAATATTTTCCGACAGCCTCTTTTTTCTCTTTTTGTAATTGAGCCTTTAACTCGATTACTTTCTGATACCAAGCTCTTTGATGATAGCACGGTAACGCTCAATGTCAATTTTAACCAAATAGTCAAGCATGCGACGACGTTTACCTACTAACATTTTCAATGCTCTTTCAGTGCTATAATCTTTGTGATTTGACTTTAAGTGTTCAGTCAAATGAGCGATACGGTATGAAAATAATGCTATCTGTGCTTCAGGTGAGCCAGTATCAGTATTAGACTTTCCGTATTTCTCAAAGATTTCTCTCTTTTTCTCAGAAGTTAAATACATCTTAAAAAATTGTTTATGGTTAATAAAAATTTGCGGTGCAAAATTAATACATTTTTTTTAAATGTGCAACTCTTTGTATTATTAGTTATAGTCTAATTGGACTAATTATGCTGATAGATGATAACTACCCCACTCTCTCGTACACTACAAAACTATATGGGTGGCAGTGCTTTTCATCAGCAGGGTTATCTTGTCGGGATACCTCTTTCCACTCTGTTTTATCCAACTCGGGGAAATGAGCATCTGCATCAGGAAATGTAGTGTGTATCTCAGTTATATATAGTTTGTCGGCATATTTTAATACTTGAGCATATACCTGAGCACCTCCTATAAAGAATACCTCTTCTTGCTCTTTAACTGCCTCTATCGCCTCCTCTACACTATGATAGGTTTTGGTTGAGGGATACTCAACCTGCGAACGCGATAGCACTACATTGTCTCTACCTGGCAATGCTCCATTGGGTAGCGAAAGAAATGTTTTGCGTCCCATTATTATGGTATGCCCAAGCGTAAGCGACTTGAAATATTTCAGGTCATTTGGTAAGCGACATAGCAATCCATTATCCTTACCTATTGCTCCGTCCTCCGCTACTGCTACTATTACAGATATTGTTGCCATACACTTTTATCTCTTATACTGACACTACTCCTTTTATGTGTGGGTGAGGATCGTAATCAACCAACTCAAAGTCTTCAAATTTAAAATCGAAAATACTCTTTACATCGGGATTTATCTTCATTTGAGGCAAAGCTCTTGGCTCTCGAGACAATTGCAATTGCACTTGCTCCATATGATTATTATAGATGTGAGCATCTCCAAGTGTATGAACAAAGTCTCCCTCTTTTAATCCTGTTACTTGTGCCATCATCTTCAAAAGTAGTGCATACGATGCTATATTAAATGGCACGCCTAAGAATATATCAGCACTACGTTGATATAGTTGTAACGATAATTTACCATCTGCCACATAGAATTGGAAGAAGCAGTGACATGGGGGTAAGTTCATATTTGGCAGATCTGCTACATTCCATGAACACACTATTATTCTTCGAGAGTCGGGATTGTTTTTTATTGTCTCCACCACCTCTGATATTTGGTCAATATGTCCACCTTTATAGTCGGGCCATGAACGCCATTGATAGCCATAAATATGTCCGAGATTTCCGTCCGGATCTGCCCACTCATTCCAGATACGAACTCCGTTATCTTGCAGGTATTTGGCATTTGTATCTCCCTTTAAGAACCATAGCAACTCATATATGATTGATTTAAGGTGGAGTTTCTTTGTTGTTAATAGAGGAAAACCATCTTCCATCTTAAAACGCATCTGATGTCCAAACACCGATGTTGTTCCTGTTCCTGTACGGTCGCTTTTTACTACGCCTTCATCAAGAACTCTTTGTAATAGATCTAAATATTGTTTCATCTTTATTAATATTTGCAGTTAGTATCTACTTGCTATTTTTAGATTTCTCTAACAACTAAAAACTAACAACTAACAACTGATTATAACCCTGTTCGGTATTTACCGTCTGTTATATCTTCTAATATACTCAAATATGAGGCATATCGCGATTGACTTATTCTCTGCTCCTCCAATGCTTTTAATACTGCACAACCCGGCTCGTTGCGATGTGTACAGTTTCCAAATCGGCAATTGGCTGACTCTCTAAAAATTTCAGGAAAGTAGTGCGATACCTCCGTCTCTTTAAAGTCGATTGTTCCAAACCCTTTTATTCCTGGAGTATCTATAACTGCTCCTGAGGTTGGTAAATCGAACATTTCAGAGAATGTTGTTGTATGCATTCCCTTTCCGTGAGATGAAGAGATATTGCCCGTTCTAAGATTTGCATTGGGTATTATCGCATTTATTATGCTCGATTTTCCTACTCCAGAATTACCCGAAAGCAATGTAGTTTTACCCTCTAACTCTCCCTGTAAAGACTCTATTCCCTCACCTGTTGCTGCCGATACTTTCAGACATTTATACCCTATTGTTTCATATAGGTTTATAACTGCATCCAAAAGCTCTTGCTCCTCTTCGTTGTAGAGATCAATCTTGTTAAATACAAGTATTGCTGGTACTCTATAAGCCTCGGCTGTTGCCAAAAAGCGATCAATAAAGACAAGATTTGTTTGAGGATGTACTATTGTTACTATCAAAAGGGTTTGCGACAAGTTGCTCGCCAATATATGCGACTCTTTTGAGAGATTTGAAGCTTTGCGTATTATATAGTTTTTACGTTCCTCTATCTCTTTTATATAGGCTACGCCACCGCCAACCTCCTCAACCTTAACATAATCGCCAACCGCTACGGGATTAGTGGTGCGTATTCCTTTTAAACGAAAGTTCCCTTTTACTTTACATAAAAGGGTTTTTCCGTTATCGAGTCTCACCCAATAACCACTTCCTGTATTTTTAGTTACTAAGCCTCTCAACTCTTTTGTTTGCGATTATACAGTCAAAATCTCTTTCTCCTTCTCGGCAAATAGGTCATCTACTTTTTTAATATATTTGTCGTGAAGTTTTTGCACTCTCTCCTCTCCGTCTTTTGCCATATCCTCTGGCATTCCCTCATTCTTTTGAGCTTTTTTGAATGCCTCTATTGCCTCACGGCGTGCATTACGTATTGCAACTTTTGCATTCTCAGCTTCACCCTTTGAGCGTTTTACAAGATCGCGACGACGATCCTCAGTGATTGGAGGTATTCCCAAGCGGATATGCTCACCATTATTCTCAGGTGTGATACCAACAGCTGAGTTTTGAATTGCTTTCTCAATCTCACGCAACATACTCTTTTCCCATGGTTGTATCATTATAGTTTTTGCATCGGGAACTACTATTGTTGCTACTTGCGAAACGGGTACTGAAGAGCCATAGTAGTCAACTCTTACTGGATCTAACAAACGTGCCGATGCTTTTCCTGCACGTATTGTTGCCAATGCCTCATCTAAAAATGCGATACTCATCTCCATTTTCTCGCCTGCTGCGTCTAATATTACATTTAAGTCTGCCATAATATTTCGTTTTTTTCTGTTTTTATTCTTGATATACTAATGTTCCTATATTCTCGCCCGAAAGTACTTTTTTAAGGTTACCAGCTGTATCCATATCAAATACTATAATGGGTAGTTTATTCTCTTTACATAGTGTTGTTGCTGTTAAGTCCATTACTCTGAGATTGCGATTATATATCTCATCGTATGTGATGCTATCAAATTTTACTGCATTGGGATCTTTCTCAGGATCGGCTGTATAGATTCCATCAACACGTGTTCCTTTTAGCATAACATCAGCCTCTATCTCCACTCCTCTCAATGCTGACGCTGTATCGGTTGTAAAGTATGGATTTCCTGTTCCTCCTGCCATAATTGCTATCTTACCTGATTTTAAGGCATCAATTACTCTGCTCTTTCCGTAAGGTTCGCCTATTGGGAACATTCCTACTGCTGTAAATACCGCTGCGGGTTGCCCTGCTGTCTCTAATGCCGATTGTAGTGCAAGACTATTTATTACGGTTGCCAACATACCCATTTGGTCGCCACGAACTCGGTCAAATCCTTTTGATGCTCCGCTCAATCCGCGGAATATGTTTCCACCGCCAATTACAATTCCAATCTCAATGCCCATATCCGCAACCTCTTTTATCTGTTTTGCGTATGCTGCAAGATGATTTTCATCTATTCCATAGCCTTTTTCGCCCATTAACGACTCACCGCTGAGTTTTAACAATACTCTTTTATACTTTACTTCCATAGTAGTTATTTTATTTATCTGTTCAAAATTATAAATTTTGTGTGAACTTTCATACGTTTTGCTAATTTATTTTTTACATAAGGATATTATTAGAATTTTCTTTATTAATTTAGATGCCTATTTTAGAGTCTTTATTTATGATTAAATCTATTATTATAGGAACATTATTATTTATCTCTTCTCTCGGGACTTTGGTATCAGGAGAGAATAAAATAGTTCTCAAAGCCGAAGAACATTTCCTTAAAAAAGAGTGGAAAGAGGCTTCGGAGATATACAACATTGTATTGAATAGTGAGAAAGATAACATCTCGCTATATGCCCCTTCGATTATTGCCGCAGGAAAATGCAACAACTACAATAGAGTTATCTCATATATCACAATTTCAGAGAACAGAGGTATTCCGTTAGACTCTGTATTAACAAGAACATTAACTCTTTCTCTTAAAACTCGCAGTACAGAGATTTATGAAAATACTCTTTTACTTATTAAAGAAAAACAACCTTGGTTAAAGAATTTTATCAATAACCGCCTTTTAGATTTTTACTTTAACAGAAAAAATAACATAAAGTGCATTGAGGTTGCTGATGCAATTATTGAGAGCAAACCTAAGAATGTTTGTAACATTATGATTGTTAAGGCAAAAGCAATGAACGATATAGGCGACATCAACTCTGCCATTAGTGTAATGGAAGAGGTTTTTAATATAAATCCTAAAATAGCAGAGGCTCGATTATTCCTTGGAAACTATTACTTTATATCTGCAAAACAGAGCATTAAAGATGGTAACTTTATAGTAAGGCTACCCGAAAAAAATAGTAAAAAAGGAGAATCTATTAAGTATATAAACACTGATATATACTCTGCTCTTAAACGTGCAAAGAGTTATTTAGATGTTGATTTCCTTACCAATAAACGTCCCTACGTTAAAAACATTATAAAAGAGATTGATGCTATGATTTCGGCATTTGAAGCTCCAATTACCAACAACTGACAACTAATAGCAGACTGCTACCTCTTTGGATTATTTATCTGCCAAGCAAATCCACAACTTACAGCCCAGCACTCACGAGGATTAGAGGCGTCAATATTTGCTGCAACATCAAGTTGCACTCTGTCAGATACCATATAGTTTAATCCAAAATCTACACCATAGAAGTTTCCATATCGTGCAAAGTTATTGTAACTCTCAGCAAAGCATCCCAAACGTGAGTTGATTGAGAATCCCAAACATAAAGCCACAAATGCCGATGGAGTTGCGGTTGCTCCATCCCACTCTGCTCCTACGTTATACCCTATACTAAACCAATCATTTACAGAATTATCGAATAGCAGGTAAAACGATGGTGCCAATCGCTCAACAACAAAGCCTTCGTTTCCTGTTGCAGGGAGTGCCAAGTCAGCGAGTATTGCTATTGCCGGTATTCCACCCTTGCCCTCATAACATAAAATTTTTGTCCCTATGCTCAATCCCGAAAATGCTGGACGCCACTTATCGCCATCTTTATATATTAAAGCATCGCCACCTAATCGCAATTCCACCCCATTGAACAATCCGTAACGAAACAGAGTGTTACTGAAGGTAAATTGTCCGCTACCTCCATCTCCGTCATATTGAACTCCTTGTTCCCACTGTATAACATTTTTTGCTACCACCCCCGTTCCTGTTGATGCTCCCGGACGGTCTGCTGTAAATTCCACCTCTTGCTCTTGCGCTACTGATGTTAATGCTACAAACAGTAATAATATAATTGCTTTTATCTGCTTGGCTATTTTCATAGTTTTATTAACTATATTATATATTCAACTTCTTTAAAAGCATAACTTCGGATAAGGTTATCGCAATGTTTTAACATTAAACACCCATTAGGTTCAACTCCTATTATTGTTGCCTCTTGAATGTTGTCTTCGGAGTCTATTTTATATTTTGATAGAAAATTTAATCTATATAACAAACTATGATACAATACACTTATCTCCTCTACTCCCTCTCTGACAAAGTTTTGGTATTGTTGCTCTATCTCACACACTACCTCCTCTAATATGTCTTGCAAGCAATATGTTTGTTGCGTTAATATTGCAAGTGATGTGGGGTTAGGCAAGAAAGGAGAGAACTCTGTTTGATTTATGTTTATTCCAACACCTACTATTGAGGTATTTAGATTGTTTCCCATTAGAGAGTTTTCAATCAGAATGCCACATATTTTTTTATCTCCGCAATAGATGTCATTAGGCCACTTAATGGCAATATTTTTAACATATTTACTTAGTATGTTTGCTATGGCAACAGAGACAATTTGCGACACTACAAATGCTTTGGTTGCCGGTATTGTTTGAGGTCTTATAAGTAGTGAAAAGAGAAGGTTTTTGTCTTGTTCCGACTCCCATACATTTTGACGTTGTCCTCGCCCAGATGTTTGAAAACCTGCACTTACCACAAAAAAAGCGGGCAAGTTGGGATTCTCTTGCAACATTTCTCGCATAAGGGTATTAGTTGAGGTTGCTTGGGTGTAGTGTATATGTTTTTTCATCGGGTACGAAGATCGGGCATAAATGCGTCAATAATATGTTCTAATTCGTAGTTATCACTACCTGCATCTCCAAGCACTACCGAGATTATATCAAAGCGAATATCAAGGTGATGCGGTTGCAGTTCAAGATAGTGATTGGCAGCATCAACAGTACGTTTTATTTTTTGTGGTGTCACAAAATCTTCTGGATTTCCATAGTCTGTTTTTGAGCGTGTTTTCACCTCAACAATTACCAATTCCATACCATCTTGTGCAACTATATCTAATTCATATTTTCCGGAGTGCCAATTCTCTTCGCAAATTGCATAACCTTTTGAGGCAAGATACTCTCTTGCCAACTCCTCGCCACGTTTTCCCAAACTGTTATGCTTTGCCATATATTTTAGTTGTTAGTTGTTTGCTCTTCTGCAAAGATAGTGCAAACCGAGAGCAGAACTAAACTTGTTTAAGTTATGCCGAGGTGCAGCCTATTTTCGCAATGGTTTATCCTTTGCAAAGATAGGGATTTAAAACTTTTTAGCAAACATTATTGGGATGCGATATGTTGGTATAATGAAATGTATAATAAAAAAAGATTTATGATTTATCTGAATGGTGAGGTGCAAGAACTAAAACATAAGTTTATTGCAAATGGGGCTAAGGCTCCTGATTTTACTATTACAACAAGTGAAATGAAGAGATTACATTTATCGGATTTTAATGACAAATGTATTGTTTTTAATATCTTCCCAAGCATTGATACCGGTGTTTGTGCTACATCGGTTAGGCGTTTCAATAAAATGGCGGCAGAGTTGAAGGATTGTGTGGTGGTTTGTGTTTCAAAGGATTTACCTTTTGCTCTGTCGCGTTTTTGCGGTGCTGAGGGCATTAAGAATGTTATTACTGCATCAGACTTTTATCCTGGGGACTTTGGCGATAACTATGGAGTTGTAATCTCTAAGGGGATTCTTTCAGGGCTACTTACTCGTGCTATCGTAGTTGTTAAAGATAAAAAAATCTATTACACTCAACTTGTTGAGGATATTAACTCAGAGCCTGACTATATGGAGGTTATTCAAGTTTTGAGTTGGTAAATAGTAATGGCTATATACAAGCAGAGAGAGCAATTGCCCTCTCTGCTTTAGTTACAATTTTATATTTTATTCTAAAAGTTTTTTGGTATAGGCCATCCAAGTCTTGGATTATCCTCTCCTGTTTCAAATTCATATGGATACTCTGCGGGATCTCCCTCAAAGTATAGACGTTGACCTCCTGAGTTCTCACCTGGTTGTCCAAAGATTGACAATGCAGCCTCAATATTTGGAAGGTCATATAGAAGGATGTTTTCATCACTCTCATCGTGTGGAATACGACGTAGTTGCAATTCAACAGGGAATGTTGGAACTCCTTGCCATTTTTGTACTGATGGGAACAAGCGAGGATAACCTGTTCGGCGATAATCTACCCATGCCTCATGTCCATTGGGGAAGATTGCCATCCATTTTTGTGTGATGATTTTCTCTAATTTAGTCTCTTTAGAATCTGTATCGTCCCATGCTACACAAATATCTAAACGTCCGTCAATATTGTTATTTGCATTAAAGATGTCAACATAGTGAATATCGTAGAAATTTCCTGCTTTCTTTTGTTGAACAACTTTAGTTTGCGCAAGATATGAATCTACATCTGCACTATATCCATATTTAGCAAATGCTGAACGGATTCCCTCTTCGTATAATGCTTTAGGATCTCCTCCTAATCCCCAACGTAGAGCAGCCTCTGCTTTCAAGAAGATGAC
The DNA here is from genome assembly GCA_017521245.1 of Bacteroidales bacterium. Lineage (NCBI taxonomy): Bacteria > Pseudomonadati > Bacteroidota > Bacteroidia > Bacteroidales > Bacteroidales bacterium. Next base: position 2,298 of record JAFXDI010000025.1, on the reverse strand, counting down.
CTCCTCTTTTGTTACCCATAATTGACGCTCATATTTGAATGATACTGAGATTCCTGAGAAGTTATAGTATCCTGCACCCGTAGTTCTGACTCCTACTTTTGTTCCTTGACGGATTCCGTAGTAGTCTGCTTCTGCTTTTGTTTTTATACCAGTTACTATACATGCTACAGCTCCATAGTTTTTTTCAAAGAATTTCGCAATCAATGGATTTCCGGTACGTTTCATAATGTTCTCAAAAGAAGCACTCATGTGGCTATCGCCCCATCCTCCTTTTTGAGATGAAATCTGATAATATGGGTGAACTGTTATACCCTCTTTGTATGCAGGACCAAAATCCTCAGTAAGTACTCCAATCTCATCGAACAATGCCTCTGAAGCAACTTGTCGTGCAAGTGTTGGATTTGGTTTTGCTAAATACATTGCTATACGCAATTTAATGGTATTTGCAAGTTGTACCCATTTTTCCCAACGATACTCAGAGAAAGCATATTTAGCATCACCTTTGTCGTATGCATCTCCCTCTACTCCAATCAATGATTCTTTATCTGGTTTACGCTCTTTAAGAGTTTTAATTGCCTCATCTAAATCGTCAAGTATCAAATTGTATGTCTCCTCTTGAGAAGAATATTTAAGAGGACGTGTTACTTTTAAATTACGAGCATCTTCGTAAGGTACACAACCTGCGTTGTTTACTGCGTGTAGTGCTGTTTGAGCATAAATAATTTGAGCAATTGCTTTGTACTCGGGTACTCCAAATACCTCAGCGTATGTATAAGCATTATACAATGCACTTGTGGGTCCCATACTACATGCTGAACCATAATATCCATTAGGCCATTGGTATGTATTGGATAGCGCTGGTCCATATTGGAAGTCACTACGGCTTACTGTTGTATATCCTGCAAACACATCAACTGAATTGGCATTTGAAGTCTGATAACCGAAAGGACTTGTTGCAACAACACTGCTTTTTGAATCAGTCAATGCACTTTGCAACTCCCATTTGATGAGAGGAACATCTACTAGCATTGAATCTGAATTTTTAAAAGTGACACTATCTATTTTTGATATGTACAAAGTTTCAGTTGTTCCATCACTATTATATATCTTTAAAGTACGAACTTGACCATAATCTGCATATACTCCTATGGTCATAAAAAGCATTATAAGCAGTATGCTATATTTATTTATTTTATTCATAGTTATAATTTCTTTATTTCAAATAAGATGAATACTTATTACCATTCAAGCAATATATATGTTTTTGTTCCAACAACTTTTCCTGATGCAGTAGACCTTGATACCTGTAGATCAAATGTCCACTCATCTCCAGAGATTGTAATTGTTCCTCCATTGATAGTAAATACATCATTTGATGGGAACGTAATAGTTCCTCTGAAGTCTGTACCTGCTGTGTAAACTCCTTCACCGCTCAACTCTGTATTTAATACTATAGTGAATAGGTCTTCTGAACCTTCCTCTGTATCCATGTAGTATGTACCACCCTCGCCAAGGTCAATTATATAATATCCATCCCATTGAGGGTCGTTGAAGTTGACATCTGCTGAGACAGAACGTACAGAAATATCTTTCATTGCTGTAACTGTATAACCGAAATCATCAGTTATTGTTGCTGTGATTGTTGCAGTTCCATCTGCTTTAGCAGTGATATTACCTTCAGCATCTACCTCTACAACCTCAGGATTGCTTGAAGTCCAAGTGTATTCATTGTCATAAACTTTGTAAGCAGAAAGAAGCAATGCCTTAACTTTATCTGTTTCGCCAGGTAGATACTCGTTTTTAGTTGTTGACAATTGAAGTTTATCTCCTTGTTCTGTTTGGTTAATTCTGAGTTTAGCAGTTACTGTTAAGACAGCTGTTTTATCACGAGATGTTGCTGTTACAAGGATTGTTCCTGCGTGAGTAATTGATATCTCAGGAGTAATTTCTCTACCTGTTGTTTCATCAATTCCTGATTGTTTAACAGTTGCCTCTGCTCCGTCTTGACACTCGATTGAGAATACTGAAGGCCATGGACCTACTGACTCCTCAGGTGCAATGTAAGTATATAGAGGAACTGATCTTGCTGTTGTCTCTTGCTCAGTGATAACCTCTGCTACAAGTGGATCGGCATCGTTAACGAATACTACGCTCTCAACTTCAACAGTATTGCGGTCAATCACATTTACAAGAGCAGTAGCTGTTTGAATACGGTATGTCTCGTATAATGCTTTGTCCTCTTCTGATAATGAAGGATCATCTGCTTTGGGGTTCTCAATTGTAAATCCAATATTTGCT
>JAFXDI010000024.1 GCA_017521245.1 Bacteroidales bacterium | reverse complement strand
AGTGGAGCGAGGTTTTCGGGCTGAATACTCTCCGCAGGAGGCAGATTCTGCCCGAAACGACTTGTTGCCCGACCTTTCAACTTTCAAACTTGGTCTGTACTACCTTTGCAGACGAGCTTAGGAAACGGTCGATTGACGGAACTGAAATACTGATTGAAAATAGAGCCATCTGTTCTAAATTTGTTTCTGACCTCTCGATTACTCGACCTCTCGATTACTCGACCTCTCGCATTCTTGTTTTCTCGCATTTTCGTATGCAGTCCGTCCGACCTGCTGTTGTGTCGTAAGGTATGCATTACGGTATGCAGTCTTGCAATGCATTTCGTTATTGTCCGATGTCTTGGAATTGGAACTTATGCACTCGGTTTTGTTGTAGATGATAATTTGTTGATTTGACGAATGGAGGGCGTAAGGTGCTTATATACAGAGTGATGTTCTCTCAACATCTTCTCAACAAATCACTCTCCAAAAGAGAATTCACCTTTTTTGCTCCGAGAACCGTCTTTTTAATTAAAAAATGAATATATGGGTGAATACCCAAGAGTTTGTTGTCTCTTTTACTAAAAATGTTTCAAAACAAAAAAGAGGCTACCGAAGTAACCTCTTTTGTACTTATTATAATTTATATTAAATTATTCAGCGATGATACCTGTGATGTCGTAGTTAGCGAACTCGATATCGTTAGCAGCGTCAACTTTCAATTTCTCATCAATGTTGATTGCTTGACGAAGGTTTTTAGCAAGTTCAGTCTCGTTGTTAGTGCGAGCACCGATAACTGCTTTCAAGTAGTAAGTCATAGCGTCAGGATTAGCAACAGCGTCAAGAGTGTTTTGTGCAGTTGCATAATCTTTAACCATTATTTGAGCCAAAGCAGCGTTGTTTGATTTGTTGTCGCCAAATGCTTTAACTGCTTTTTGGTACTCACCTTTCTCTATGTAAAGAACACCAGTTGCCTCTTTAGTCTCTTCCAATGCAGCAGCATTTCCGAAACATTGAGCAGCTTTCTCTTGGTTACCCTCTTTAAGAGCGATAAGACCTTGGTTCATTTGAACTTGAGCAGAGTTTCCTGCTATTTTTGCTGCTTTCTCAAACCATGCGTTAGCATCAGAGAATTTACCCATTTCAAAGCAAACCATACCTGCGTTGTTGAATGCACGGTAGTCGTTGGGGAAGTACTCAGCAGCTTTAGCATAGATGTAAAGTTGTTGCTCTTTGTCGCAAGTTAAAGTACCAGCGAAAAGAAGTTCTTCAAGAGAAAGTTCTTTAGGATCTGTTGCTACAAGAGCCATAATCTCCTCGTCAGTTTTACCAATCAAGTCGATGCTTGCTGTGATTCTTGAGTAACGAAGTTGAGGAAGAATCTCTTCAGCAAGAACTTTGAATGTGCTTGACATATTTTTGATCTCTTTCTCACGTTGAGCAGGATCGTTGTACATTGAAAGAACACGAAGGATAAGTTCTTTGTCTTGGATGCTTGATTTCTCAACTAAAGTTTTGAATCCATCCCAATCTTGAGCAGTAAATTTACCTGTTACCTCAGTTGCGATAGAATCTTTTTCGAGTTGTTTGTTAAGATATTTCATTGTGTTATCCTCACGTTTCTCAGCAAGTTTGTAGTTAAGATCGTAACCACCATCAGGAGAAGCGTATGAAGAAATCTCAATACCTTTCAACTCTTTTCTGTCATCAGATTTAGTTTCGTTTACTTTATCTTTCAAAGCAGCCATCTCCTCGCTCTTAAGTTGTTTTGAGCGGATGTTTGCTTGTTGGATAAGGAACATAATGTCTGCGTTGCAAGTTTCGTTTATGATGCGTTGGAAAGCATCAGGAGCGATAGCAGGTTTAACTTTGTTTACATCAGCAAGTTCAGCAGTTGCAATGATACCGTCAGCAACTTTAACTCTCTCTAATGTGTAAGTTTTAGTTCCTTTTTTGTTTGTTACCTCAAAACCTAACCATAGCTCAGATTTTTTCATAGCGGGAACATAGTCAAAAGATACAGGCATTGTGATAGTTCCTCCCATTTTGTACTCAATCTCTTGATTGTTTCCAACTATTTTCTCTCCTTGGTAAACGTATGGAGTTCCAGCAGTCTCTCCTTCAGCATAAACCAAGTAAGGAGTAACAGTTACAGTAACTCTTTTTTTGAAGTATTTCTCAGGGAAAACTCCTGTGATAGTAGCGTTAACTTTTCCTGCTACAACTTCAAGTGGATTAGGATTCACAGAGAAGTCCTCTGATGACATTGAACCCATTTTACATCCGGTGATTACTACTAATAAAGCAAGTAGTAAAGGTAAATAAAATTTTTTGTTCATAGTTAATTTTCTTTTTTGTTGATAAATTATTATTGTTAATCTCTAAATTCTCATTTAATGTGCTTGCTTATGTTACTTCATTTTGCCCCCCCTTCAGGGTAGTAAACGAAATATGTTACAAATATAGTGAGTTTTTGTCAAATAGCATCAATTTATAAGTGTTTTTTTGATTTGATAACATAAATGTATTGATATTTAGAAATAAAAACACGAGAATTGGATATTTTTATTCGTTTTAGTAGGTTAAACATATTATCAGTCACTATTGTTTCGTGGATGGTGAGTAAGGATTTCTCTTCTGATAAATTCTCTGTCAAGGTGTACGTATATTTCGGTTGTGGCTATGCTCTCGTGTCCTAACATCTGCTGAATTGCTCTTAGGTTTGCACCCCCCTCTAAAAGGTGAGTGGCAAACGTGTGTCGCAAAGTGTGAGGACTTATATTCTTTTTTATATTGCAAACCTCGCATTGCTGTTTTATGATGTAGAAAATCATAACTCTTGATAGCTGTCCGCCTCTCCTGTTTAAGAATAGAATATCTTCGCATCCATGTTTGATGTTCAATAGCTTACGGCTCTCTAAATAGAGTTTTATCTCCTTGATTGTACTCTCTGCAATTGGTACAATTCTCTGCTTTTTGCCTTTGCCTTCAACCAAAATATACCCTTCGTTTATGTATATATTTGAAATCTTTAAATTTGTGACCTCTGAAACCCTTAAACCGCAACCATACATAACCTCAATAATGGTTTTATTTCTATGTCCTTCCGGCAGAGACAGGTCAAAACTTTCAGTCAATCTGTCTATCTCTTCAATGGTCAAAACTTCGGGAAGATGCTTTCCCAATTTGGGAGATTCTATATTTGCAAGAGGATCTGATTTCATATATCCGTCAATCAATAAAAATCTATAAAAAGATTTTATTCCGGATAGTATACGAGCCTGAGAACGAGGACATATACCAATGTCGCTAAGTGTTGCGAGAAATTGTAAAACATCTACATTTTCAAACAACTCTATGTCGTATTCGTCGCAGTTTAAGAACTCTAAAAATTTGTTCAAATCGTTCAGATACGCATCAATGCTATTCTTTGATAGACCACGCTCTAACTTCAGATGAATAACATACTCTTTGACTAAATCTTTCTCTTTGCCGGGTGTGTTCATACAAATTCTCCTCAAATGTAGAGGTTTGAATATTAAAAACAGTTTCTAATAAAATAAATTTTATTACTTTTGTATTTGCAAAAATAAATAAAAAATCTGTTATGAAGATACTTATTATAAACGGACCTAATCTCAATTTGCTGGGAAAGCGAGAGGAGGGCATATATGGCAGTGTAAGTTTTGATGACTACCTTGCAGTTTTGCAGTCAAAGTTTAGCGCTGATAATATTGAGTACTATCAATCAAATCACGAAGGGGATATAATTGATATGCTTCATAAAGCAGGGTTTGGTGATGCAGATGGTATTGTATTAAATGCCGGAGCATACACTCACACCTCTATTGCCATAAGTGATGCCATAAGAGCTATTAAAACTCCTGTTGTTGAGGTGCATATCTCAAATGTGAGTGCAAGAGAGGAGTATCGACACAAATCCTACATAGCACCATCGTGCATAGGTACAATAGCGGGATTTGGATTAGATTCATACAGATTAGCAATTGAAGCATTAAAAGCGAGATAGTGATATGTTTACCGCCGAAGAGTTATATATACAATCGCACATCGATCCCGAAGGAGAGTTGCTAAGTCGTTTAAATCGCGATACCAACGTTAAGTTGGTGCGTTCACGAATGTTGTCGGGACACATTCAGGGACGTATGTTAAAAATGTTTTGCCGAATGATAAATGCTAAGAAGGTTTTAGAGTTGGGAACTTTCACAGGATATTCGGCTCAATGTTTTGCTGAGGCACTGCCCGAAGATGGTTTTATATATACTATTGAGGAGAATGATGAGCTGGAAGATTTCATCAATGAGTATCTCGCAGAATCGCCTAACAAAGATAAAATTCGCCTGTTAATGGGAGATGCTAAGAAGATAATCCCAACACTTGAGGATGAGTTCGATATGGTGTTTATAGATGCTGATAAACGCGAATATTGCGAATATTACAATTTGGTATTCCCAAAGGTGAGAAAGGGAGGATTTATGTTGGCTGACAACACTCTTTGGTCGGGAAAGATTCTTGATGAGTCGGAACACGATCCGCAAACCGAAGGTCTACGCCGTTTTAATGATATGGTGGCTTCGGATGATCGTGTTGAAAAAGTTTTTGTACCATCGCGAGATGGCTTGACTATTATCTATAAAAAGTAATTTACAATGGAAACAACAAGACAAAGTAAGATAAACAGATTATTACAAAAAGAGTTAGGAGAGATTTTCTTGGCAGAGACTAAAAAGATGCCGGGAACATTGGTCTCGGTAAGTATTGTAAGGGTAAGCCCCGATTTAAGTGTCGCAAAAATCTATTTGAGTGTCTTTCCATCGGAGAAGGCTCCTGAGATATTAGAGGCGGTAAATAACAATGCAAAGAGCATCAGATATGAGTTGGGCGGAAGAGTGCGTTACCAATTGCGCAAAGTACCCGAACTAACATTCTTTGTTGATGACTCGCTCGATTATATCGATAATATTGACACTCTCTTAAATAAATAAGACAATGCTCTTATCTCTGAAAATAGCGATACGTTACCTCTTCTCAAAAAAATCACACACTGCCATAAATGCAGTATCGATAGTATCGGTATGTGGAGTTGCAATTGCAACGATGGCTATGATATGTACCTTGTCGGTATATAATGGATTTGAAGAGATAATATCTTCGCTATATTCTGAGATTGATCCTCACTTAGAGGTTAGAGCAAAAGCAGGGAAAACATTAGATACAACCGCTCCTGAGATTAAACGTCTTGAGGAGATTGACGGAGTGGAGGCAGTTACCCCAGTTGTAGAAGATAATGCTCTTGCTCTATATGGTGACAAGCAACAACCCGTTGTTATAAAAGGAGTTCCTGCAAATTATTCAAAAGTAAACAATATTGATGCTGCATTAATTGACGGTGCAACCATGTTTGCCGACTCACTGCCCTATGCGGTAATTGGAGTTGGAATATCAAATACTCTGATGGTTGCTCCTCATTTTCTCTCGCCTATATACCTATATGCTCCAAAACGTAAGGCAAAAGTAAACTTGATAAACCCCTCAACATCGTTTAATACACGTCAAGTCTATTGCTCTGGAGTGTTTTCAATAAGTCAGGCCGAAAGCGACAATAAATTTGTATATGTGTCAATTGAGGTGGCAAAGCAACTGTTCGATTACACAACTGAGGCAACTCTGCTGGAGATAAAAGTGACAGATGAACAGAATGTTGAGAAGATACAGAAAGAGGTACAAAAGATTGTTGGCGAGGGGTATGTGGTAAAAGATAGAATAGAACAAAAAGCAGAGGCATTTTCAATGATGGCAATTGAAAAATGGATAACATTTTTTATGCTCTTGTTTGTTTTGGTGATATCGGCATTCAATATAATTGCTTCAGTGTCAATGCTGATAATTGATAAAAAAGAGAATATAAAAACCCTCCATAACTTAGGCGGTAAAGAGTCGTTTATAACAAAAATATTTTTTAATCAAGGAGTTCTGATCTCATTTATAGGGGCAGTGACAGGAGTTCTGTTAGGTTTACTGCTCTCTCTTGTGCAGCAACATTTTGGAATACTTAAGATGGGTGCAAACTTTATAGTTGAGTATTACCCTGTAAAAGTTGTATGGAGTGATGTTTTATTGGTAATATCGGTAGTGGTTGCTGTTGGAGTGCTGATTGCTTGGATACCGGTAAAATATATAAATTCAAAGTTGATAAAAAACGGATAAAAAAGATATTAATATGAAGAGATATTTTGAAAAATCATTACCCTGCATTATTTCTGTTCTCACAATAGTCGCAATATCAATTGTATATTTCTCTCCAGAGATTTTTGAGGGAAAGGTGCTGTTTCAGGGCGATACTCAACAGGGAATAGCAATCGGACAGGAAGCAAAGGCGTTCAACGAGGCAACAGGCGAAACTACACGTTGGACAAACTCGCTGTTTGGTGGAATGCCAAACTTTCAAATATCTCCTTCGTATGAAAACAATAAAGTTTTAAAAGTAATAGAAAAAATATATTCGTTAGGATTGCCAATACCAGTTTCCTACATATACATTATGGCAATAGGATTCTTTATTCTGTTGATGGTGTTAAATGTCAAGTGGTATATTTCGCTCTTTGGGGCATTGGCATACGCCTTTTCTTCATATTTCTTTATAATAATAGCGGCAGGACATATCTGGAAATTCATAACTCTTGCCTATATCCCACCCACAATAGCAGGAATAATATTGGCATATCGTGGCAAGTATATAAAAGGTGCTTTACTTGCAGCCTTCTTTGGAATGATGCAGATACACGCAAACCATATACAGATGAGTTACTACTCATTCTTGTTTATTCTGCCATTGGTAATAGGCTATCTGATAAAGGCAATACAACAAAAAGAGTATAGGCGCTTTACAAAGGCAACGCTCTCTCTTGTGGTTGCTGCGGTTCTTGCTGTTTGTGCAAATCTGCCAAGCATTTACAATACATACGAGTACTCAAAAGAGACAATGCGAGGTAAGTCGGAACTTGCATCTGAATCGGCAACTGAGGGTGAAGGGGGCGGATTAAACATTGACTATATAACCCAATGGAGTTACGGTATTGATGAGAGTTGGACTCTACTCATTCCAAATACAAAAGGAGGTGCAACAGGATATATATCAGCCGATAAGGATGCTATGAAAGAGGCTGAACCTTCGCTAAGACAATATGTGGGGCAGATGAATCACTATTGGGGAGATCAACCCTTTACCGCAGGTCCTGTATATGCAGGAGCAATAATAATGTTCCTCTTCTTAATAGGTTGCTTTGTGGTAAAAGGACCTATAAAGTGGGCTTGTATTGTGGCTTCAATAATATCATTACTTCTATCATGGGGACATAATTTTATGCCTCTTACTGAGTGGTTTGTAAATAATGTTCCTCTATATGACAAGTTCCGTACGGTATCAAGTATATTGGTAGTTGCCGAGTTTGCAATTCCACTATTGGCAACTCTTGCATTAAAAGAGATAATTGAAAATACTCAAACTCTAAAAGAGAAAATGTGGAAAATGTATTTGCCATTAGCATTAACAGCTGGGGTTGCGTTCTTGTTTGCTGTAATGCCAACTTTGTTTTTTAACTTTCTGTCGGTACAAGAAGAGCAAATGGCTATCTCTCAACCCGAATACCAAATGATTTTTGATGAGTTAGAGGAGGTGCGAGAATCAATATTTACTGCCGATGCGTGGCGAACATTCTTCTTTGTGATACTATCAGCTCTTCTATTGCTATTGTTTATAAATAAGAAAATATCAACAAAATTATTTGCAGTTGCAATGTTGGCATTAGTTGTAGTGGATATGTATCCAGTAAACAAACGCTATTTGAATGGCGATAACTTTGTTCCAAAACGCAAAGTAAAGAGTGCTTTCCAAATGACTCAAGCTGACAAAGATATATTGCAAGACAAAGATCCCAATTATAGGGTACTCAATTTAACGGTAGATACTTATAACGATCCAACAACTTCATATCATCACAAATCAATTGGTGGATATAGTGCGGCAAAACTTCGTAGATATGATGATCTTATAAAGTATCAGTTAAGCAAAGGTAATATCTCTGTTATAAATATGCTTAATACCAAATACTTTATAACAGCATCAGAGTCGGGCGAGGCTGTTGCAGTGCCAAACCCCGATGCTATGGGCAATGCTTGGTTTGTTGATGAGATAGAGTGGGTTGATGGAGCAAAAGCCGAAATGGAGGCGTTAAACTCTTTTGATGAAAGGAGAACTGCAATAGCCGATAACCACTTTAAAAATATAATACCTGCTCAAATACCTCAAAGGAGTGAGGGCGATACAATATACTTAACTCACTATCAACCGAACAAACTTAACTATAAATCCGTTTCTCAAAACGGAGGATATGCGGTATTCTCAGAGATATACTTCCCATGGGGATGGCAGATAACAATAGATGGAGAGCCTGCTCAAATGGCACGTGTAAACTATGTATTAAGGGGAATGAGTATCCCAGCAGGAGAGCATGAGATTGAGTTTAAATTTGAGCCAACCTCTCTGAAGGTAAATACAGCCATTGCGTTTGCCTCAATTGCCATAATAGTTTTAGCAGGGGCATATCTAATAATTACATCTGTTAGAAAAAGAGAAGAAGAATGTTTAAAACAAAGGTAGTATTTCTATCCTTAATAGTAGTTGTATTATCAAGTTGTGTTGCTGATAAAGGTAATCGCCTCCCTCAAGTGGCGGTGACAATATTGCCACAAAAGTATCTGCTCGACAAGATAGTTGGAGATTCAATTCAAGTGGTGTGTGCTATACCTCAAGGAGGCAATCCCGAAGAGTATGCCACAACCCCTCGCCAAATGAAAGAGATTGCAACCTCTTCGCTCTATTTTAAAGTAGGAGAGTTGGGGTTTGAAAAGACAACACTGCCGGCGATAGTTAAAAATATCTCAAATATAAAGGTTGTAGATCTCTCTGAAGGGCTTGATTTTATAACCTCTGAATGTTCTCATGGAGGAGAGGAACATTCTCACTCTGACCCTCACTATTGGACTTCGCCCAAAGGTGCAAAGCTGATGGCAACAAATCTCTATAATGCTATTGTGGCGTTTGATAACAAAAATGCCTCATACTACACATCAAACTATATGCAGTTGATACATCAATTAGAGGCTCTTGATAGGGAAGTTAATTCAATTTTATCTGCTGCTCAATGTCGCCATTTTGCAATATTTCACCCCTCACTCTCCTATTTTGCAAGGGATTATAACTTGCAACAGTTGTCGCTCGAGGAGAGTGGCAAAGAGATGACTCCGCAACGTATGCAACAGGTAATTGAAGAGGCAATAGAGAAAGGAATAAAAACAGTATTCATTCAAAACGAGTTTACTCCCGAGCAGGTAAAAACATTCGCTCAAGAGATAGAGGCTTCGGTTGTTGTAATAAATCCATTGGCATATAACTTCATTGAAGAGATAAGAGAGATAGCATATGCAATATCAAAATAGATATATTGAACTAAAAGAGGTAACTCTCACTTTCGATAATAGAATAATATTAAAAGGTGTAAATTTAACTCTTAATAGAGGAGACTTTATGCTTGTGGAGGGAGCAAATGGAGGAGGAAAAACATCGCTTATAAGAGTAATGTTAGGATTGCAGAAACCAACAAGCGGTAGGGTGTTGTATTATGATAATGGTTCTCAATACGAAACACTCGCAAAAGAGAGGGTAGGGTATCTTCCTCAAAAGAACAGTTTGGATTTACGCTTCCCAATTTCGGTAAGAGAGGTGGTTGAGAGTGGCTTGATGCAGGAGAAGAATCTAACAAATAGCGAGGTTAAGGAGAGGGTGGATGAGATGCTCTCTGCTATGCAACTTACTGTTTTGCAATCTCGTCCCATAGGCGAAGTCTCAGGAGGACAATTTCAAAGGGCATTGTTTGCACGAGCAATAATCTCCAATCCGGCACTGCTTGTGTTGGATGAACCAACATCTTATTTGGATAGTTCGTTTACCCAAAAACTATACGCAATCTTACAGCAGTTATCACCCTCAACCACAATAGTGGTTGTAACGCACGACAATAGTGCATATACCAGTAGCATGGCAAATCGTGTAATTTATGTAGGGGATAGAAATATTGAGGAGAGGTAAGAGAGTTTATATAATCTTATATCTGTTTCCGGGGTAAGACTTTATAACGCCCTTAAACTCCAATCCCATAAGCGAAGATAAAAGTTTTGATGTTGCAATTCCCGAAGCAATACTAAGAGAGTTAATATCAATCTCTTTTTTCTCAGTAATAATATCAACAATAATCTGTTCGGTCTCATCAAAATCGGGGAAAAGTGTATTCTGTACCCTCTTAGAAGATAGCAAACACTCCCACCCAAGAGTATTGGTCATATCTTTTGCCGATGTAATAAGTTGTGCCTTATTGTCGCGAATAAGATTGTTGCATCCCTTTGATGTCTCTTTGTCAACGTTGCCGGGAAGTGCAAATACTTCGCGAGAGTAGTCCGTTGCCAACGATGCAGTAATTAAAGAGCCTCCCTTCTCTTTTGATTCAACAATAACTGTTGCATCGCTCATTCCTGCAACAATCCTATTACGTGCAACAAAATTAACTTTTAGCATAGGCGATTGTGAAGAGTATTCGCTAATCAAAGCACCATTATCAATAATCTTGTTGGCTGTGCTGCGATGTGTTGATGGGTATATACTATTCAGTGGATTACCCAAAACAGCAACCGTCTTCAGTCCGCACTCTAATGCTGCTCTATGTGCGCATATATCAATACCGTATGCCAACCCGCTCACAATAACCACATCGGGGAACATCTCTGCGAGTTCGCATACAAACTTTTCGCACCAATCCCTGCCATATTCGGTAGCGTTGCGAGTACCAACAATGCTTACAAACCTTTGAGAATTAAAATCTATATCTCCTTTTGAGTATAAAAGGATAGGAGCATCGGGGCAGTTAAGAAGGCGTTTGGGGTAGGCGTGAGAATTAAACCCGATAAGGGAGATGTTGTGTTTCTCAATAAACTCAATCTCTTTCTCGGCAAATAGCAAGAGTTCCTCTTTTGAAGATTTTTTAAAAAGATTAATCTCTTGTTCTTCGCCCTCATCATTTTGAAGAGATAGACCATCGGTTGAGAATATAGCCTCTGCCGAGCCATACTTCTCAATCAACCCTCTTGCAATACCAAAGTCAATACCTTTAATGTTGGCAAGAGCAATAAAAAAGTTTCTCTCCCTTAAATCCATTTCTCCTATACCCAAATATAATCGCCAAGCATCTCAACAAGTTCATCACCCTTGATAATCTTGCCCTCTCGTGTACAAACTGTTGTAACCTTTGCTTCGGCACACAAAACTCCATCCGATTTTCTGAAAATATCTTGGTAAAAGACAAATCTGATACCCTCTCTACGCATAAAGAGTTTGCAAACAAACACTTCTCCACCGCGAAGAGAGTTTTTGTAATTAATCTCAATACGTGCAACAACAGGCTCAATGCCAGCCTCTCGCATTGCTCCAAAGGAGCAACCTGCGTGTTCTAAAAATTCATGTCGAGCGTGTTCAAAGTAGTGCTGGTAGTTTGCGTTGTTTACAATACCTTGAGCATCGCACTCATAATCACGCACCTTAATCTCTATTTCGTATGAGTAATCTTTTGCCATAATAAATTTTGTTTGATACAAAAGTAAATAAATTTTCTCAAAAAACTATTTTATAGTTAACTTTGCAAAAACAATAAAAGAATAACAATGAGAAAAGAAAACGTAGCAAAAATATTATTTATACTGCTTCTGGTAGCATCATTTTTTTTAACACCGGCAATAGCGCTATTTTTAGGAATATTGCTATCCCTTATAATAGGTGTACCATATTCAAAACTGACAAAGAAGTTATCAAAATATCTGCTCCAAATTTCAGTTGTGGGGTTGGGTTTTGGAATGAATTTGCACCAATCGTTACAAGCAGGAAAGGAGGGAATGATTTTTACCATAATCTCTGTTATAGGGGTAATGATACTTGGTGCATTTTTAGGTAAACTTCTAAAGATAAATCGTAAAAACAGTTATTTAATATCTTCGGGAACTGCAATCTGTGGAGGAAGTGCCATAGCGGCAGTAGCACCAGTAATTGATGCCGATGAAAACGATACATCGTTGGCTCTTATAACCATATTCGTTCTCAATGCCGTAGCACTATTTATATTTCCACCCATAGGCAGAGCGTTAGACCTCTCTCAAGTTCAGTTTGGAACTTGGGCGGCAATAGCCATTCACGATACAAGTTCGGTGGTAGGAGCAGGAGCAGCATACGGTGATGAAGCCTTAAAGGTGGCTACAACAATAAAACTGACACGTGCATTGTGGATAATACCATTGGCATTTGTCTCGGCATTTGTATTCAGAACCAAAGGGCGTAAAGCCTCTATTCCATACTTTATAATCTGGTTTGTAGTGGCAATGCTCATTAATACATACTTCACTTTACCTCAAATTATAACAACCAACATAGTGTTTTTATCAAAAAAATTACTAACAGTAACACTCTTCTTGATTGGTTGTGGATTGTCACTGTCGGCACTAAAAAGTGTAGGTCTAAAACCTCTTCTTTTGGGTGTTATCCTTTGGGTAATAATCTCGGTTGTAACCCTATTTGTTGTAATGTTGTAATCTTATTTTAATATCAATCTTTTTGTCAATTTTATATTTTTTAATATAAGATTAAATTTTTTGTGATTAAAAAATCTCTTTTTTTGAAAATTAACTATATTTGCAATATCAAGTATAAAAAAAGAGGATTCCGAAAATCTAAAGAGTAGGAAACATAAAAAATAAGTATCAATTATGAAAAAGATTGTATTGGGATTACTATTAGCTATCTTGTTTCCGTTTGCAACGTTTGCATCAGATATGTTTGAGTATGACTTGGAATGTGGAGGTGCAACATCAAAAGAGGGATGCTATATGGTAAAAGTTTGGGTATACTCATCAAACAAAAAGGTAACACCCGATGAACTGAAAAAGGCGGCAATACATGGAGCATTATTCAGAGGAGTTTCAGCAACGGGTGAGTGCCAAAGTTTTAAACCCATAGCAGGCTCTCCGTTGGCAGAAAAGCAACATGCCGATTTCTTTAATAGTTTCTTTGGAGCAGATAAACAATATGACGCATACGTAACATTAGCAGCCATACCTTATGAGTATATAAAAGTTAGTAAAAAATATAAGGTAGGCACAATAGCAATAATCTCTAAGGATGCTTTACGTAAAGATTTAGAGAAAGCAGGTATAATAAGAGGATTATCAACAGGATTCTAAAACTACATATATATGAAAAAATTATTATTGACTGCATTAATATTTGCAGTGGCAACAATAGGGTATGCCAAAAAAACATCATCTACTTATGTAGCATACGAGACAGAGTGTTTAGGTGTAGCATTAGATGGCTCACAAACATTAGTTGCTTGGGGTGGAGGTAAAACTCGATTAGATGCCAAAGAACAAGCAATGAAAACCGCTTTAAACGATGTGATATTCAAAGGAATAAGATCGGGTAATGACCTATGCGATACAAAACCATTGGTATTTGCTCCCAATGCAAGAGAGAAATACGAAGATTTCTTTAACCGCTTTTTTAGCGAAGATGGTGATTACAAAAAATTTGTAACTGATGATGAAGGCGGTCGCCGTTTAAACCGAACAAAAGAGTTGAGTAAACTTCAAAAGAAATTTGGAATTGTAGTTACTGTTTATCGCCCTCAATTAAAAGAGTATCTTAAGTCAAACGGAATAATAAAATAGATATGAAAAAGTTATTATTATCAATAAGTTTTGTATTTGTTACAATTCTTTGTTTTTCACAAGCAAAGAAACCTGAATTAATGGTGATGCCAAGTGATGTATGGTGTAACGATAAAGGGTATATGATTTCGTACGATAATCAAGGAGTACAAGAGGAGATACCTGATTATAAAAAAGCGGTAAAGACTGACAAAGAGTTAACAAACGTAATATCAAAAATTGGGGCTTTAATGGCAGATAGAGGATTTCCTCTAAAAGATTTGTCGGCAACAATCTCGGGAATTGAACAACGCGAAGCAGAAGAGCGACTAATAACCTCAAAGGCAGGTTCTCAAATAGCAGAGAGTCCGTTGGATAAAATCCGTAGAGTTGCAAAAGCCGACATTATACTATCGGTTGACTGGACTGTAAATCAAGTAGGTCCAAAAAGAAGTATAACATACAATCTGCAAGCCTTAGATGCTTATACCAATAAACAGATAGCAGCAGTACAAGGGACAGGGGCTCCATCAATGGCTGCCGAAACAGTATTGTTATTGGAGGAGGCAATAGTCTTGAATATGGATAACTTTGCAAGTCGCCTACAAACATATTTTGATGATTTGTTTGCAAACGGACGCGAAGTAACAGTACGAGTAAGAGTCTTTGATAACGGCTCTGGAATTGATTTGGAGAGCGAGTACGATGGTATGGAGTTGACCGAGATAATAGATGATTGGATGTGGGAAAACACTGTTGAGCATCGTTATAGCAAAGTTGATGGAACAGAGAACTATATCGACTTCTCGCAAGTAAGAATACCTCTATTCAGAGAGAATGGTAGAGCAATGGATACAGAAACATTTGTTCGCAACCTCTCAAAATATTTGCGTCAAGCACCCTACAGTTTAACATCAAAAGTCCTAACACGAGGATTGGGTGAGGCAGTATTAATCATTGGCGAAAAATAAAATAAAAGAGATTATGATACGCAAAATAAAAATATCATTATGCGCATTGTTGGTATCACTAACTTCATTTAGTGGTTATGCGCAAGATTGTGACATTTCAATAAGAGTAGTTGCTCCCGAAGAGAGTCAACTTACAAAATCGGCAGAGGACCTATTGGTTAAGCGAGTTAGTCAAGCTTCAAACGTTGAGAATATTGTAGTTGGTGAAGGCTCATCGTTTGCAATAATCCCCAAGTTGGTATGTTTAACAAAAGATGTTATACCGGGACCTCCTGTAAGATATTCGTTAGATTTTGAGTTAACCCTATATTTAACCGATGTAAATACAGGAACAATATTCTATTCAGAGACACTCCCTTTAAAAGGTGTAGATAATAGCGAGAGTAAAGCACAAATATCGGCTTTAAAACAGTTAAAGCCAAACTCTCCACAGTTAATGGCTCTATTCAAAAAAGGAAAACAAAAAGCAGTTGCATATTACGATGCTAACGGAGCCGACATCATTGCAAAAGCACAACGTTTGGCTGCAATGAAACAATTTGAGGAGGCTATATATACTGTTTTAGCAATACCCAACTGCTCAAAATATGGCGACCAAGCAACTGAAGAGGCTATAAAGATATTTGACAGATATATGGATGAACAATGCAACGAAAACCTACAATCAGCACAAGCGGCATGGGTGGCAGAGCAAAATGCGAGTGGGGCAAGAAAAGCCGCACAATATCTATCTCAAATATATCCTGAGTATGGATGCTATTCAGAGGCTCAAAAACTATACAATGAAATGAAAAAAGTAGTAGGGGATGATAAAGCATTTGAGAATAGTTTAATACTTGCAGAGATTGATATTGAGAATAATAAAATCAATGCAATTCGTGATATTGGTGTAGCATACGGAAAGGGACAACAACCTGTAACTACAAACATTTTTGGAGTTGGAGATTAATATCACTATTTATACCAACCTTAAAAAAAGAATATATGAATAGGAAAATATATATAATATTGGCATTGTTCGCAACCTTTTCATTATCGGTGAGTGCGGTTGATTTAAAACCATATCAAAATGAGAAAGGGAAATGGGGATATGCCGATTTAGAGGGTAATGTGGTAATTGAGCCCTCATACGAAACGGCTGAGGAGTTTATTGACGGAAAGGCTAAAGTTTCATCAAAACAGAAGTTTGGAATAATAGATACCTTAGGAAATGTAATAGTACCACTCAAATATGCCAATATAGGTGCTTATAATAAATATGGATTAGCCCAAATAAATTCAGGAGGGAAGGTTGAAGATGGAGTAGTGACAGGAGGAAAGTTAGGATATATCAATGAGGCTGGAGAGATAGTGCTTCCTGCAAAGTATGATGAGATAGGATTCTTTGATAAGACAAACACTGCATGGGTAAAAGCGGGCAAAAAGTATGGACTGATAAATATTTCGGGAGCATTAATCTCAGAAGTAAAATACTCTGCCCATAGTACATTTGAAGACAACGGAATATGTTGGATAAATGTAGGAGGAGTAGAACAGGCAGATAAAACTGTAGTAGGAGGTCTTTGGGGATACCTAAATACAGCAGGAGAGGAGATAGTTGCTCCAAAATATCTTTCTGTAAGAAAAGGGTTTGTAGATGGAATATCTTGGGTACAAAATAGTAAACGCAAATATGCTTATATAAAAGAGAGTGGCGAGTTACTAAACGGAACATTCTATGATCAGATAGCCGACCAGTTTTCAGGTAATCTCACATGGGTTAAAGATGATAATAAATTTGGATATATCAACATACAAGGAGAAGCAGTTACTGAACTTAAATACGATGGAGCATACTCATTCTCAGGAGGTATGGCGGCTGTTGGTTTAAAAGAGAGTAAGAAATCTCCTGTAATGTGGGGATATATAGGAGAAGATGGTCAAGAGATTTTTGCTCCACAATTTGAGAGTGTTATTATAAAAGCCAATAAAGGAAGAGCATTTATACAACAAAACGGTAAGTGGGCATTTGTTGATGATAAAGGAAATATCCTATCAGACTTTGAATTCTCGGTAGTATCCGAAATCACTGATGATGCAAAAGCGTTGGTGTCAACAACTCCTGTTGAGGAAGGTCAACCTATAAAATTCAATTATATTCTTAACCCTGAAGGAGAGAAGATAAACTCTATCCCATATAATAACATTGCAAACTTTAGCGATGGATTTGCACTTGTTAGCAAAGTGGGAGATGTGTATTGCTGGATTGATGAAGACGGAAAAGAGTACTTTGATAACCAATACACAAAAGCAGGAGATTTCGTAGATGGATTGGCATTTGCATATAAAGATGGTAAGAGTGTCTATATCAACAAAAGCGGAGATGCTGAAGTAATTCTAAATACAACAGTTCCTGTTTTTGGATTACCATTTGATGGAGATTATGCTTTGGTTATGACCGAAGATAACAAGTGGGGATGCGTTGATAAAGCAGGTGTTGTGGTTGTACCTTTGGAACTATCGGTACAAGCCGATGCAAAATATCTATTGGATAATGTGTATGTAAAAGAGATGAAACCATTAGGAATGCGTTATGTCCGCTTAATGGATTTGTATAAAAACACCAACAAGTGTTCAATTACCGATGTGTTGCCTAATGAATCGTGGGCATATTAATAGTTATAAATTAATTTCAAAGTTACAACAATGAGAAATATATATATTGCAATAGCACTATCTCTACTCTTGCCCACATTTGCATTAGCACAAGAAGAGGGAGATTACAGAAGAAGTTCAATATACTCTATCTGTATCAGTCACGATAAGGCAAAATACACCTCAGAGATAAGTGATGTGTTTGTATCTATGCCCACCCCCGATAAGTATAACAACCACGACCTCAACATAAAGTTAATATCTTCGATGGATAAAAAAGAGTCGGAAGAGGATATAACAAAATTTCTTGATGCAAATAATGTTGCTCGAAGGGTAGTAGCATTATGGTTTAATCGCAATAGCGAAACAGGCGAGTGCGATATAGAAAAAGTATCAGAAAGAGGATTGTACGATGCTGACTATTTTGATGTGGAGTTGTCAAAGCAAACAATCAGAGGCGAGGCAATGCTAAAGGATGCAGGAGAGGAACTCATAAACAACACATTTGTATTGGTAAACGATATACGATATGTTGACAAAGAGAAATCGGCAAAAATAGCCTCAGGAATAGTAAAAGGATTGGGAGCAGTATTAGGAGCATTTTTTGGTTCTAGTATATCTGATTTAGCCAACACAATTGGCGATGCGGTAGAAGATATACGAGGATTTAGGGTAATAGTAACCTCATATCTATATCAATTAGAGTGGAACGATGAAGTTGCAAATAAATTCTATACCGACTACTATATTACAAAAGGAGAGGTTAATCCCGAAAAAGCAAAAGCTTTTAACGAAGATAATACAACCTTTAAATTAAAATTTGTAGGCTCAAAGAAGGTTGATAGTGGAGAAACTTCATACGCAGGAGTATTTGAACCAATTGATATGATACGCAAAGTATGTACCCGTTCAATAGATAAGTCGGTACTTGAGTTGCAACGTACATACGAGCAGTTTAAGGTAAAAACTCCAATATACTCAGTAGATCCCGAGATAACAGCCAAGATAGGAATGAAAGAGGGAATAACAGACGCTTCAAGATACGAGGTGTTAGAGAAGTATATGACTGAAGAGGGATTAACAGAATATAAAAGAGTAGGTGTTATAAAACCCATACCAGGAAAGATTTGGGATAACAGATATATGGCAACCGAAGAGAATGCATTAGGATCAGACCTAACCGCAACATCGTTTACAAAAGTTTCGGGACGTGCCGAATTTCTGCCGGGAATGTTAATTAGAGAGATAAAATAAGATTGCAAATAACTGAAGTAAGGGCGGTGTGTCATAATTGACAAACTACTGTGTTGTTTTCAATATTAGGACTCAGTTATGTACCTACGTACACTCCTATCGCCCTAAATTTCAACGCCTTGTATTTTATTAATTCTGACAAACCTTAAGAGGCTGAGCCAAAAATTGTATTTTGACACAGCCTCTTTACTGTATACAAATAACTTTCAATAAGGCAATGCAAGAGAATAAACAGAAAGAGTTTTATATTGAGGGTATAAAACATCTTAATATGAAGATGATATATGTAGAGGGCGGAACCTTTACTATGGGAGCAGATGAAGAAGATATATATGCATACGATGATGAAAAGCCATCGCATCAAGTATCTGTTGATTCATACTATATAGGAGCATATCCTGTAACTCAGTCACAGTGGCAGGCAATAATGGGAAGTAATCCGAGTGAATTTAAGGATTCGGATAATGGTGATTTGCCAGTAGAGAGCATAAATTGGTACGAAGCACAAGAGTTTTGTCAAAAATTAAGCACACTAACAGGCAAAAAGTATATGTTGCCCACAGAGGCACAATGGGAGTTTGCAGCACGAGGAGGCAATAAAGGTAAAGGAACACTGTATTCAGGTAGCGATAATTTGGATGAGGTGGCATGGTATGAAGCAAATTCCAGTGGCAAGACACATCCCGTAGGAGAGAAACTCCCCAATGAATTAGGACTTTACGATATGGTAGGAAACGTAAATGAATGGTGTAGCGATTGGGATAAAAGTTTTCCGTTTGAAGAAGACTATAAATACGATGGCGAGATAAAGTCGTTACGTGGTGGTAGTTATGCAAGTTATTCAACGCTATGCCGTATCTCCATCCGGAATGCTTGTTTGGTAGATAATTGTTATGCCGATACAGGCTTTCGTGTTGTATCTATTCCGTAGGTATCGTACATCGGTAATCCATATATAAACAGGGAAAGCATCAAAATATATAATTTTAATTTTTTTTATAAATTTATAATAGAATTTATAAAAATATACTATATTTGTCAATTAGAATAGTTGTATCATCTAATATATATTGTATACATTCTAGAGGAAACCGAAAATCTAAAGAGTAGGAATATTAAAACAATTAATCATTATGAGGTATTTAGCTAAAATTTTTATGCTTGTGATTGTTGCGATAGCCTTTTCAGCATCACAAGTGAATGCTCAATTAACAACTGTTGAGCCATCTGCCAAAAAAATAAAAGGAGGGAATAGAGTAGAGGCTGGAGACTTTGGTATTTATATGGGGCTTACATCAGATATGTTTAAGGGCTGGTTTGATAAAGGCTTGAAAATAACAGCGTTGCCATTAGTAAACTTTAAATATATGGCGACAGATAGAATGGAAGTCCGTTTAGGTGCTGAATTTTATAAAGAAAGTACAAAAGCAAGCGGAGATAAATTAATAGATGATACAACTTCAGAACCAAATTCATCTTCAAGTATTGATTCAAGAAACTATTTCTATCCAGGATTTGCATATCATTTTACACCCAAAAACATATTAGATGTTTATGTGGGAGCAGAGATGCCAATAGGATGGAGTAGAGATTCGGATAAAACATTAGATGCTAATGTATCAAAATCTGCAACTAAAGCATCATTTGATATTGGTTTAGGAGCTTTTGTTGGATTACAAGCATATATAGCAGATCTCCCATTTGCAATAGGTGTTGAGTATGGAATATCAGGTTTATTCCAAACATGTTTAAAGTATAAATATGAGATGATTGATGCCGATTCACAAAAAACTATATATTATACAAAAGATCCAGCAGTATTTCAAAGCAATACTGATATATATTCAGACTTAAAGGCAAAAAAAGGAGAGGTAGGACAACAATTTAGAGTAACCTTTACATATTACTTTAAAAGATAATTTTGTTAAAACGATTTTTCTAACGAGTAATTAATAATAAAAAACTTAATCGCATGAGAAATAAGGTTTTATATATTTCGTTTATATTAACGCTATTTGTCCTATCAAGTTGCGGAACTCTCACAAAAAGCAGAACATACGCACCAGGACAAGTTCAGTTGAATATTGATATGTCTGATCTTGACTATTTAGGAGAGTCAAAAATAGATGTTACGTATCGTACCTACCTTGGCTTTATAAGAGTTATAGATACAGTAAATGGAGAAGAATACGATAGAACTAATATTCAAGAAGCAAAACTATGCAGTCAAATAGGAAGTTCTTTGTTATCTGGTCCGTTGAATAAGGCAACATCAAAACTTATAAAGAAGTTTCCTGATGCAACATACTTTCAGCCAATATCACAGACTATGACAAAAGAAAGACTTTTTCTTGGTTCTCAAGTCTCAATTAAGGCTGTGGTAAAAGCATATAAATTTAAGGGTCAAGATTAATAACATATTTATTATAATATATGAAAATTAGGAAGTTGTTCTATATATTATTGGTATTCCCATTATTGGTTTCGTGTATGAACGAAGATGATGCCTCAAATGTGGTTGTTGTGGTAGCTCCCGATAAGAAAGGAGATGTATATGCTGCATCAAATATACGATTTGAGATATCTGCGTTTACATTAAATGATTACATAAAGGAACTATCTGTATATACATTAGATACAGAGGGAGAAACATTAAATTATAGAATCAATCCCAATGTCCCTAAATATAGCGAAACTTATTATTATAAAGTGCCACAAGTTTCAAAAGAAAATACAGAAATAAAGATATATGTTGAAGCAATAGATAATTTAAATAATAAGTGTCGATTTGCTCTATTATATAATGTTTTGGGTTCTGAGCTTAAGGAACTGAGTGCTATTGAGTTGAATAGTCCATTGTCGGGGTATAATGATGGAATAAATATTGAAACAAAAACCTCAATCAGACGATCTCAACTTACATTAAATGATGAGTTAAACTCTTTTTGGTTAAAACAATTTACCGATGAAGAGAAATTACAGCAAATTGATTACCTGCCATTAGAGTTTAATACAAGTCAAATTGAAAGCAGAATAAGTTTCGCAATTAACAACTCTTTTAATTATGCTGAAGCAACAACAACTTCTTTGAAGTCGGCATATTCAGCATCAATATCTAATAATTATATTTCTAATATTAAAATAGGAGATATAATATTAATAGGAGTAGATAATGAAGGCTGGGGAGTTATGAAAGTTTTGTATATTATAGATGAAGAGGGGTATGTAAATGATAAAATGATTATAAACATAAAAACAATAGAATAATAACATGAAAAAAATATTGAATTTATCGCTATCACTATTGCTATTAGTTGTAGTTTTAGGTACATTCTCTTGTAGTGAAGATAATATATACAAGAGTGGAGAGATAACTGATACATCAAAAGAGGTAAATATCGGATCTGTTATTACAGAAGATATATTTGATGAAGTAACAAATGATGAACTTGTATATATAGAAGGAGAGCAATACTTCTATTTAGGAGCCCAAGCAACTGATTTTTATTTGCCTAATTTCAATGCAAATGCAACATCAGACGATAGACAATTAGAGCGAGTTTTTATGAAAAACTATTATATAGGAAGATATGAGGTAACTCAAGGACTTTGGAACTATGTAATGGATTATGAGGGGAAAAATTATTTAGGAGAAGATATGACACCCTATGAATGGGATGCTTCCACTCTTACAGAAGAGGTAGGTTTAGGAGATTTGTATCCTATTTATGTAGAAAACTCAACAGACGTTTCAATCTTCTTAAATCGTTTAAATATGATTTTAGGAGAGGATTATCGTTTGCCAACAAGTGATGAGTGGGAATATGCAGCACGAGGAGGAAAACAAACATTAAAAAACAGTTATCCTGGAGCTAATGATGTTGATTTAGTAGCATGGTATCATGAGAACTCAGGCAATAAATTGCATCCCGTAGGTAAGAAAGCAACAAATGAGTTGAGCTTGTATGATATGGCAGGAAACGTTGCAGAGTACTCTGAAACTGATGATGTCTTAGGAGGATCATATTTAACTAAAGAAGAAGATTGCCGAGTTTCATTAAGAAAAACAACAGAAGCAGCTATCGGTTTTCGTTTAGCATTAACACCAGCAGAATATTTTACAGTTAAATCAAATTCCGATAATTCTGCAATTGCTGAAGCAACAGTAAATAAATCTTCAGAAGAGATTACATTACGTGAAGGAAAGAAGGCTGTATTTGAAACAGCATTGGTTGCTCAAAAGAAAGGTGATGATCCCAATATATACATGTTTGACGGATGGTATAATGGAGATGAGAGAGTAAGTAGAGATAGTAAATATTCAGTTGTTGTTGAAGATAATATCACTTTAACTGCAAAATATAAAAAAGTGAATTATATCGCAGCTTACGTTGAAATAAATCTTGAAAAAGCTGGAAGCGTAACAATTAATGGATTGACTGGAGTTCAATACATACCCAAAGGTGAAGACGTAGTATTAGTCGCAGAGACTAACAATGGATACGTGTTTGAAGGTTGGTATAAAGGAACTGAAAAATTATCAAATGAGTCATCATACACCATTAATAATGTAGATAAAGATATAGATTACATTCAGGCTAAGTTCTTGCCTCTATATAATGTTAGTATAAAAGCAAACTGGTCTTCAGGAGGACAAATAACAATTAATGAGATTGCTTCAAAATCAATTCAAGTTAAAGAAGGTGGCTCAGCAACATTTAAGGTAGAGGTAAATGATGGATACGTATTTGATGGTTGGTATAATGGCTCTTATAAGTTGTCAAGCGAATTAACATATACATTCCAAAATGTAACCACTGACTTATCGTTTACAGCTAAATTTAAACGTTTATTTGAGGTTGAAGTTGTAGCAGATCCAATTATAGGTGGAACTGCAACCGTAAATAACTCTAGTGATGAGCAAATTATCGTAGAAGGAGAGTTTGCTACATTTAAAGCAAAAGCGAGCGAAGGTTACGTATTCGCAGGATGGTATAATAATGGATATTATGTTTCTAGTGACTTGGAGTATAAGGTCAAAGTAGAAGAAAATATATTTATGACTGCCAAATTTAAACCTACATTTAAAGTCTCGGTAGAGAGTTCAGTAGGAGGAAGTGCTACATTAAATGGCTCTACTAATGAACAAATTATTCCACAAGGAGAGTATGTTATATTTAAAGCAGTAGCAGAAGAAGGATACATATTTGATGGTTGGTATAATGGAACTATAAGAGTGTCAAAACAATTAGAATATCTATATGAAGTAGATAAGGATTTAAAACTTACAGCTATGTTTAAAGAGAATAATGGAACTTATTCGGTACTCCTTAATAATGAATGGAGATTATCTTCAATATCAAATCCTAATTATGCAGAATATGATGGAGTATATGAAAGTTATAGTAACTATCATATAGATAATGGAACGGCATATATGTATATCGACATAGAGGGTTATGAAACTTTCCAAATTTATGTAAGAAGTAACGCTGAATCAACTTTTGATTATATTATGGTAAGTCAACTTGATAGGTCTATTTCAAGTACAAGTTCATCGTCATCATCTGTTAAATATACAACTTCAGGAAGACAATCATCAGATACCTCAATAGATGGGTATGACTTAGTTGAATTTACAAATATTGATGGAGGTCATCATAGAATAACCATATTGTATAAAAAAGACGGAAGTGTAAATAGTGGAGCAGACAGAGGATATGTTCTTATACCAAAGAATCAATAATCTTGAATATCTATAAAATGGAATAAAAGGGAGCGAAAGCTCCCTTTTATTTTTTTAGATAGAGATATTTTTTGCGGAGTTGGTAAGTGTAAATATAAAGTTTGCAATATAACTTTATTAAAAAAAGTCTGTTCAAACTTCTTTTAACAAATAAATTTGGTTATCTTTGTTCAAATTTTGGAAAAAGTAAAGAAATTATGATTAATCCGATTAAGAAGACAATCGATTTAGGTGATGGACGAGTAATCACCATCGAAACAGGAAAGTTGGCAAAACAAGCTGACGGAGCTGTTGAGGTACGCATGGGAAATACCATGCTTTTGGCAACAGTGTGTGCTGCCAAAGATGCAAATGAGGGTGTAGATTTTATGCCTTTGCAAGTAGAGTATAAAGAGAAATTTGCGTCAATCGGACGTTTCCCCGGAGGTTTCACAAAACGTGAGGGAAGAGCGTCAGATTATGAGATATTAACATCGCGTCTTGTTGACCGTGCATTACGCCCACTATTCCCCGATGATTACCACGCTGAGGTTTATGTGAATATTGTAATGTTCTCGGCTGACGGAAAAGATATTCCCGATGCTCTTGCAGGATTGGCTGCATCTGCGGCTCTTGCAGTATCAGATATCCCATTCAACGGACCAATCTCAGAGGTTCGTGTTGCACGTATTGATGGAGAGTTCAAAATTAACCCAACATACGATGAATTGGCAAAAGCCGATATGGACTTGATGGTAGGTGCTACCATGGAGAACATAATGATGGTTGAGGGAGAGATGGATGAGGTTTCAGAGTTAGACCTTTTGAATGCTCTTAAATTTGCTCACGATGCAATAAAAGTACAATGTCAAGCACAATTAGAGTTGTCTGAAATGTGCGGTACAACAGTAAAACGTACATATTGCCACGAAGTAAACGATGAGGAACTTCGCAAAGATGTTCGCGAAAAATGTTACGATAAAGCATACGCTATTGCTGCATCAGGAAACGCAAACAAACACGCACGAGGCGAGGCATTTGAGGCTGTTGTAAACGAGTACTTGGAGGCAATGACCGAAGAGGAGCGTGCCGAGAAAGAGTCGTTGGTAAAACGCTACTACCACGATGTTGAGAAAGAGGCGATGCGCCGTTGTATCCTTGATGAAGGAAAACGTCTTGACGGACGTGAGACAACTCAAATCCGTCCTATCTGGTGCGAGGTAGATTATCTTCCCGGACCTCACGGATCAGCAGTCTTTACTCGCGGTGAGACTCAATCACTAACAACAGTTACACTTGGAACAAAACTTGACGAGAAGATAGTTGATGACGTTCTTGATCAATCACACCAACGCTTCTTGTTACACTATAACTTCCCCCCATTCTCAACAGGAGAGGCAAAAGCATCACGCGGAGTAGGCCGTCGTGAGGTAGGACACGGAAACTTGGCATGTCGTGCATTAAAAGGAATGATTCCTGCCGACTACCCATACACAGTTCGTGTAGTATCAGACATTCTTGAGTCAAACGGATCATCATCAATGGCAACAGTATGTGCCGGAACACTTGCTTTGATGGATGCCGGAGTTAAAATCAAAAAGCCGGTATCAGGAATTGCAATGGGATTGATTACCGACAACCAAAAATATGCAGTTCTTTCAGATATTCTTGGTGATGAGGACCACTTGGGAGATATGGACTTTAAGGTAACAGGAACAAAAGATGGTATCACTGCAACACAAATGGATATCAAAGTTGACGGACTACCATACGAAATTCTTGAGAAAGCCTTGATGCAAGCACACGATGGTCGTATGCACATCCTTGGCAAAATACTCGATACAATACCTGAGCCACGCGAAGACTTCAAACCTCACGCTCCACGCATTGAGACACTTCTTATACCAAAAGATATGATTGGTGCAGTTATCGGCCCCGGTGGAAAGATAATACAAGGCATACAAGAGGAGTCTGGTGCAGTTGTAACAATAGAGGAGACAGAAGAGGGCGGACGTGTTGAGATTGCAGCATCAAACCGCGATGCAATAGATGCAGCACTTGCCCGTATCAAAGGAATAGTAGCAATACCTGAGGAGGGCGAGACCTATACAGGAAAAGTAAAATCGATACTTGCATTTGGAGCATTTGTTGAGTTTATGCCCGGAAAAGATGGATTGTTACACATCTCTGAGATTGCTTACAAACGCTTGGAGACAATGGAAGAGTCGGGCATCAAAGAGGGTGACGAAGTAACTGTAAAACTTGTTGAAATAGACAAGAAAACAGGAAAATTCCGTTTGTCAATGAAGGCACTTCAACCCAAACCAGAAGGTTGGGAAGAGCGTCCGGCAAGAGCACCTCGTGCTCCACGTCCTCCACGTAAGGATTAAACCAAATTAGAAATGAGGAATTAGGAATGAAAATCTCTAACTCCTCATTTTTTTATTATCGTTACTTTGTATATCTAATATATCTAATTAGTCCAATTAGTCTAATATGTTTAACAACTAACAAAAGAAATAATATTAAAACTAAACGTTCGCCATAAAAACGGAGATGCATATTGAGGTGCAACTCCGTTTTTCTTATATATCTAATTGGAGCAATAGCATAATATAGCTGTGCTAACTATGCGTTGCTAATATATATAAAGCCAGTCAATTACAATATATTTAACACATCTTAACAAACGATGGGAGGGTGAAGTGTAAATTTATGTTTATTTTTGCAAAATATTGTATGCTATCAACTAACAGTTAACGAGCATTTGCTCGTTAACTGTTAGTTATTAGTATTAGTTCTTTGTATTCCTAATGACACAAATGACACTAATTAATATAAATATTAAACAAAAACAAAATATATTATGAAACAATGTAATTATTTGAAGCACCTTATTTTATTGGTACTATGTGCATTAACATTAAATGTAACGGCACACGAATTTGAAGCAGTAAATAGTGATGGAGTTACAATTTGGTATAATATAACCTCAGATAATAGTGTAGAGGTAACATATAAGGGAAGTAGTTATTCTGAATACTCAGGGGAATATAGCGGAGAGGTAAATATCCCCTCAACAGTTGAGTATAGTGGAAATACTTATAGTGTTACCGCAATAGGAGAAAATGCTTTCTCATATTGTGACGGTTTAACGAGTGTAACAATCCCCGAGGGTGTTACCACAATAGGAGGTAATGCTTTCTCAGATTGTTCAGGTTTAACGAGTGTAACAATCCCCGAGAGTGTTACCGCAATAGGAGATAATGCTTTCTCAGGTTGTGGTTTAACGGGAGTATATATAAGCAACCTTACAGCTTGGTGTAATATTGATTTCTCTGATGGTGTTAGAAATAGTTATTCAAATCCATTAAGAACTGCAAAAAAATTATATTTAAATAATGAGTTGATAACAGATTTAGTTATCCCTAATAGTATTTCAGAAATAAAAGAATATACCTTTTATGGTTGCAGTAGTTTAATTAGCGTAACAATCCCCGAGGGTGTTACAAGTATAGGAAGTTCTGCTTTCAGAAATTGTTCAGGTTTAACGAGTGTTGTAATCCCCGAGGGTGTTACCACAATAGGAGAATTTGCTTTCTGTGATTGTACAGGGTTAACGAGTGTAACAATCCCCGAGAGTGTTACAAGTATAGGAGATTATGCTTTCTGTGATTGTACAGGGTTAACCAGTGTAACAATCTCCGAGGGAGTTACAAGTATAGGAAATTCTGCTTTCCTTCGTTGTACAGGGTTAACGAGTGTAACGATACCCGAGAGTGTTACAAGTATAGGAAATTCTGCTTTCTCAAATTGTGACGGTTTAACGAGTGTAACGATACCCGAGAGTGTTACAAGTATAGGAGATGATGCTTTCTGTTATTGTACAGGGTTAACGAGTGTAACAATCCCCGAGAGTGTTACAATTATAGGAGGAGATGCTTTCCTTGGTTGTACAGGTTTAACAGAGATAGAGGTAGCAGAGAATAATATAAATTATAGTTCAGAAGAAGGAGTTTTGTTTAATAAATATAAAACAGAATTAATTCAATATCCTATAGGTAATAGTAGAACCTCATACTCTATCCCCGAGGGTGTTACCGCAATAGAAATGCGTGCTTTCTCAAATTGTGACGGTTTAACGAGTGTAACAATCCCCGAGAGTGTTACAAGTATTGGAAGTTATGCTTTCCGCTATTGTTACCGTTTAACCGAGATAGAGGTAGCAGAGAATAATACAAATTATAGTTCAGAAGAAGGAGTTTTGTTTAACAAAGATAAAACAGAATTAATTCAATATCCTATAGGTAATAGTAGAACCTCATACTCTATCCCCGAGGGTGTTACAAGTATTGGAAATTATGCTTTCTCAGGTTGTGACGGTTTAACGAGTGTAACAATCCCCGAGAGTGTTACAAGTATAGGATATTATGCTTTCAGTGGTTATTCAGGGTTTGAGATATATTCATTAAACCCAGTAGCTCCTACAATAGATTCACAAGCATTCGCTAATGTAGCAAAGACAATACCAGTATATATACCTAAAGGTTCGTTAAGTGCATATCAATCGGCAGAGTATTGGAGTAAATTTACCAATTTTGTAGAGATAAAAGAGATATACACCATAAGCGTATCATCGTCAGATGAGAGTATGGGATCAGCCACAGCCTCAGAAATAGAGGTTGAAGAGGGTACAACTGTTACCCTAACCGCAACCCCCAATGATGGCTATAAATTTACAAACTGGACATTAGGT
>JAFXDI010000023.1 GCA_017521245.1 Bacteroidales bacterium | reverse complement strand
TGCTACTGACGGCGTAATCTATATCAATGGTTACGAGGGAGAAGTTAAAGTTGTAAATGCTGCAGGTCAAGTTGTTAAAGACGTTATGGTTAACGGTGCTGAGCAACTTAATGTAAATGCAGGTCTTTACATGGTAGTAACAGGCAACAAAGTAACTAAAGTTGTGGTTAAGTAAGAGTAAAAGCCAAGAGATTGGCTTTTACCGAACGACAACAAGTTAGAGGTCAAAGACCTCAAAGTTGTGGTTAAATAAGAGTTTTTAGTTTTTAGTTGTCAACTTCGCTCTCCCTTTGGGATAGTTGTTAGCAATTAATTGAAACTAAAAATACCTGATAAAGGAGAGGACTTAGGTTCTCTCCTTTTTTTGTCTTAAAATCTTATGAGCCTTATTAGAGCAATAACTCTAATTAGATTAATTAGACTAATATTTATAATTTAAATATTCTAAAAACTAAAAGAGTTATAGTAAATAATTCAGAAAAAAATAGTATTTTAGCAGAATGTATATTATAGGTTTACTATTTTAAACATTATTCAATTATCAATATCTTACCTCTCTATGGGAGAGGGGCAAGGGTGAGGAGGTTTTTTTATGAAAATAACGCTATTGCAAACTGATATTAAGTGGTGTAGTCCAAAGGAGAACTTGGCTCGTGCTGAAGAGCTTATTCTTGGGGCTGAGAAGAGCGACATATATATTCTACCAGAAATGTTTACAACTGGTTTCTGTATGAAACCAACTGAGATAACTGAGCCTGTGGGCGGTGTTGCCTTTGAGTGGATGATGCAGATGGCTAAACGTATGGATGCTGCCATAGTTGGTAGTGTTGCTGTTGAGGATGGCGGTAAATATTATAATCGTATGTACTTCTGCAAACCCGATGGCGAGGTTGAGGTTTACGATAAACATCACCTCTTCTCGTTCAGTGGCGAGGATAAGGTTTATACAGCAGGAGTGGAGCGTAAGGTGGTAGAGTTTAGGGGTGTGAAAATACTTTTGCTTATCTGCTACGATTTGCGTTTTCCTGTGTTTAGCCGTAATAGAAATGACTATGAGTTGATTATATGTGTGGCAAATTGGCCTCGTGTTCGCCGTTATCCATGGTGTACTCTCGCTAAGGCTCGTGCAATAGAGAATTTATGCTACGTTGCCGCTGTTAATCGTGGTGGTACTGATGAGTGGGGCGACTACTCGGGCGATACTATGCTTATCGATCCTTACGGACAACCCGTTGCCGAGTGTAAAGAGGGTGTGGAGGATGTTGTTACTGCATCTATTGATTTAGAACTTATTAATAACTTTAGAAATAAATTTCCGGCTCTTAACGATGCCGATGACTTTATATTAAAATGAGTACAGATACAAAAAAAATGATGTTGCTTGGCGATCAGGCAATTGCTCTTGGAGCAATTAACGCCGGGCTATCGGGAGTATATGCCTATCCGGGTACTCCTTCAACCGAGATAACAGAGTTTATTCAAACTAATAAACTCGCTAAAGAGAGAGGTATACATTCTCGTTGGTGTACTAACGAGAAGACTGCTATGGAGGCTGCGTTGGGTATGTCGTATGCAGGAAAACGTGCTTTGGTTTGTATGAAACACGTTGGTA
Organism: Bacteroidales bacterium; assembly: GCA_017521245.1. NCBI lineage: Bacteria > Pseudomonadati > Bacteroidota > Bacteroidia > Bacteroidales > Bacteroidales bacterium. The sequence goes on along the minus strand of JAFXDI010000023.1, from coordinate 64,598 downwards.
TGAACGTGGCTGCCGACCCCTTTGTGAACTCTGCCATAACTGGTGTTAATGGTGGTGTGGTGGTGTTGGTCGCTGATGACCCTTCGATGCACTCTTCACAAAACGAGCAAGATACTCGTAACTATGGTAGATTTGCTTTGGTGCCTATGTTAGAGCCATCTTCACAACAAGAGGCTTACGATATGATGGCATACGCCTTTGACTATTCGGAGAAGATGTCAACTCCTGTTTTGATGCGTGTTGTAACTCGTATGGCTCACTCTCGTGCAGTAGTAGAGGTTGGCTCTGTTGCTGAAGAAAACTCTATGGCTATGCCAAAGAATCCTGCCGATTGGGTGTTGTTACCTGTTATTGCGCGCCGCCGTTATGCTCAGGTAGTGGCTCAGCAAACCGATTATCTTGCCTCTTCTGAAACAACAGAGTTTAATAAACTTATAATTAATAAAAAGGGTGCAAAAGGTATTGTTGCTTGTGGTATAGCATATAACTATGTTATGGAGAATGTTGCAGAAGCGGAGGAGATGAATATCCTTAAAATATCGCAATATCCTATACCCACTGCTCTATTGAAGGAGTTGGCAGAGAACTCTTCGGAGATTTTAATTGCCGAAGACGGACAGCCTTTTGTTGAAGATATGGTGCGTGGTGCTTTGCCAAACGATAAGTTAATTATTAAAGGACGTATTACTGGTGAGTTGCCTCGAACTGGTGAACTTACTCCCGATAATGTTCGTGCTGCTATGGGCTTGCCTGCACACGAAACATTCGATAAATCGGAGGCTGTTGTTGCTCGTCCTCCTGCACTATGTCAAGGATGCGGACACCGCGATGTTTATGCAACTTTAAAACGTGTTATTGCTGAGTATCCACAAGGTAAGGTGTTTAGCGATATTGGTTGTTATACTTTGGGTGCATTACCTCCGTTTAAGGCTATTGATAGTTGCGTTGATATGGGTGCCTCAATTACTATGGCAAAGGGTGCTTCGGATGCCGGATTGTTTCCCGCTGTTGCTGTTATTGGAGACTCTACTTTTACTCACTCGGGTATGACAGGTCTTTTGGATGCTGTTAATGCAAAATCGCCTATCACAGTTATTATCTCCGACAACCTTACCACTGCTATGACTGGTGGTCAAGACTCGGCAGGTACTAACCGCTTGCAAGCAATTTGCCAAGGTATTGGTGTTGAGCCTGAGCATATTCGTTGTGTGGTGCCTATTCCTAAAAATCACGATGAGATTGTTAATATAATTAGAGAAGAGATTGAGTATAAAGGTGTGTCGGTGATTATTCCTTGCCGAGAGTGTATTCAAACTCTAAACCGTCGTCTTAAAAAACAAAAAGCAGAGAAGAAATGAAAACAGATATAATTCTTTCGGGTGTTGGCGGACAAGGTATTTTGTCGATTGCCACAGTTATTGGTGATGCTGCTCTTAACGAGGGGTTGCATTTGAAACAGGCTGAGGTTCATGGTATGAGCCAACGTGGTGGTGATGTTCAATCGAACTTGAGAATATCATCAGAGCCTATTCACTCTGACCTTATTCCTTTGGGCTCGGCTAATGTTATAATTTCGTTAGAGCCTATGGAGGCTTTGCGTTATATGCCATATCTTGCTCCTGATGGTTGGGTGATAACTTCATCAAAACCTTTTATAAATATTCCTAACTATCCCGAACAAGAACTTTTAGACAAAGAATTGGATAAGGTTAAAAACATTGTATTGCTTGATACTGCTCAAATTGCTGCCGATAATGGTATGCCTCGTTCAGAGAATATGGTTTTGTTGGGCGGTGCTGTTGATGCTATTGGTTTGCCTTTGGAGATGATTTTGGATAGTGTAAAACGTATATTTGCTTCAAAGGGCGATGCTGTTATTGAGCAAAACCTTAAAGCGGTTATGTTGGGGTATGAGGCAAAAAGTAGTTTTTAGCCTAATTAGTAAAAATGTAAATAATGAATAATAGAATATTTTCAGAAGAACTTGTAAATGAGGTTGCCGAAGAGTTGCTTATTGCCGACCTTCAACGTGCCACTATTGGCGAAGTGTTGCTGTTGTCGAGCGAGTTGGAGCGCCGTACAGGTATTCCCTTTATTCGTATGGATCAAGGCTCTCCGGGATTGCCCTCATGCGTGATTGGACGTGAGGCTGAGAAGGTGGCTCTTGACAGAGATGTTGCATCGCAATATCCTGCCGCGGCAGGTGTGCCCGAGCTCAAAAAAGAGGCATCGCGTTTTGTTAAGGCATTCATCGATATTGATATCCCTGCCGAGTGTTGTATCCCAACGGTGGGCTCGGTTGCCGCTTCGTATGGCTCGTTTATTGCTGTTACACAGGCTAACCCCAAAAAGAACAAAGTTCTTTTTATCGACCCCGGTTTCCCGATACAGCGTTCGCAACTTAAAATTATTGGTGCTGACTATCTTCAGTTTGATATATACTCATATCGCGGAGAGGCTTTGAGAGCAAAGATTGAGAGTTTCTTTGAGCGTGGAGATATTGCTGCTATAATATACTCAAACCCCAATAACCCTGCATGGATCTGTTTAGAGGAGAGCGAGTTGCAAATTATTGGTGAACTTGCCGATAAATATGGTGTGATTGTATTGGAAGATTTGGCATATTTCTGTATGGACTTCCGCCAATATCTTGGTAAGCCATTTACTCCACCATTTGTGCCTACTGTTGGTCGCTATTGCAAGAACTATATAGTTATGCTATCGTCATCAAAGATATTCTCATACGCAGGTCAACGTATGGCGGTGGCGTGTATTTCGCCTAATCTCTGGAATAGTTGTTTTGAGGGGTTGGCTACGCGTTATGGTGGCAAAGGACACTTTGGTTCTACATTTACGGCCTCTATAATGTATATGATAACTTCGGGTGTTACGCACTCAACTCAATATGGTTATGCCGCAATGCTTAAAGCTGCAACAGACGGAGAGTTGGATTTTGTTGCCGAAACCGAAGAGTATGCTCGTAGAGCGGCACGAATGAAAAAGATTTTTACCGATAACGGCTTTTATATTGTTTATGACCACGATGTTACTCGCAAGGTTGGTGATGGTTTCTTCTTTACAATAGGTTATCCGGGTATTAAGAGCGGTGAACTCCTAAAAGAGTTACTCTATTATGGTGTTAGTTCAATATCGCTCTCTACAACTGGTAGCGAGGAGGAGGGTGTTAGAGCCTGTACATCACGAATGAGAGAGGAACTATACCCTGTACTGGAGGAGCGTATGCGTAACTTTAAAATGGATCACCCTATTTAAATTAGGAATTAGTTCGTTGCTTTGCAACAATTAGAAATTAGGAATTTTGCGAGTGAGCGAGGGCAGAGTCAAGTTTACTTGAACTATGTAGAGCGTTAGCAAAATCAAGAAACGAAGGTTTGTTAATTAAAAATTGGTAATTAGGAATTTTAGGACAGAGATTGTTTTCATTTCACATTCCTCATTCCTAATTCCTCATTAAATAAAAAAGATGATTTGGAATAAAAATAAGGAGTGTATGTCGCGAGAGGAGATGCGACAACTTCAAGGTGCAAGATTAAGAAAATTGGTTGATAATGTATATCACAATGTGCCTTTCTATCGCGAAAAGATGCAGGCTATGAATATTATGCCTGATGACATCAAAACTATTGATGATATTAAAAAATTGCCTTTTACTACTAAGCAAGACCTTCGCGATAACTATCCGTTTGGATTGAATGCTGTTCCTCAATCGGCTATTGTGAGAGTTCACGCTTCGTCTGGAACAACAGGACGCCCAACAGTTGTGGGTTATACTCGCAGAGATCTTGCTGTTTGGTCAGAGGCTATTGCTCGTTGTTTGGCCGCTTTTGGCGCTTCACGCGAAGATACTATCTCTGTGGCATACGGTTACGGATTGTTTACTGGTGGTTTAGGTTTGCACTATGGTGTTGAACATTTGGGTGCATCGGTTGTTCCAACTTCGAGCGGTAACACCGACAAACATATTCTTCTTATAAAAGATTTGGGTATTACTGGCGTGGCTTGTACTCCTTCGTATGCTCTGCACATGGCTGAGGTTATGCGTAAAAAAGGAATTACTCCTGATGACCTAAAACTTCGTATAGGTATATTTGGTGGTGAGCCTTGGACTGAGAATATGCGTAAGAGCCTTGAGGAGAAGTTACAAATAGATGCTTATAACATATATGGATTGAGCGAGATTATGGGTCCCGGTGTGTCGCATGAGTGTGAGTGCAAGAATGGCTCACATATCATCGAAGATCACTTCTTCCCTGAAATCATAAATCCTGAAACTTGCGAGGTGTTACCCGAAGGTGAGCAAGGAGAGTTGGTATTTACTACCCTTACTAAAGAGGGTATGCCTCTGTTGCGTTACAGAACTAAAGATCTTTGTTCTTTAATTTATGAACCTTGCGAGTGTGGACGTACAAGTGTGAGAATGACTCGTATTATGGGACGTAGCGATGATATGTTGATTATTCGTGGTATCAATGTATTCCCATCACAAATTGAGAGTGTTATTCTTCAGTTGCCAGAGTTTGAACCTCAATACTTGCTTGTTGTTACTCGTGAGAATAACCGCGATAACCTTGAAGTGCATGTTGAACTTAAGGAGGAGTACTACTCTGATGAGATTAATAAAACAATTGAGATGCGCGATCGTCTTGCTCGTCGCCTACAAAGCGTGTTGAGTATATCGGCTGATGTCAAGATTGTTTCGCCTAACACTCTTGAGCGTAGTGTTGGTAAATCAAAGAGAGTAATTGATAAACGTGTTCTTGAATAATATTATAAACCACATCTAAAAAAATATAAGAGTTATGATAGTAAAACAGTTATCGGTGTTTCTTGAAAACCGTGCAGGAAGAATTAACGAGGTAGCAAAAGTGTTGGCTGCTAATGGTGTGGATATGTTTGCTTTCAGCCTTGCTGAAAGTAGCGACTTTGGTATCCTCCGCCTATTGGTGTCGGATAATGCTCTTGCAACAAAGATTCTTAAAGAGGCTCACTTTGCAGTTAAAGAGAGCGATGTTGTGTGTGTTGAAGTTCCTAACCAACCCGGAGCATTAGCTTCAATTGTTGAGAATATCTCTTCAAAGAATATCTCAATTGAGTATATGTATGCCTTTGCTCAAGGTGGCGTTGCAAATATCGTTATCAAAACTGCTGATATTGACGCTTGTGTGGAAGCAATTAAATAGTAAAATTCAATTAGACTGATAAGGCTGATTGGTGCAAAAATAAGCGAGGTAGCTAAACTACCTCGCTTTAATTATATTACTATGTTTTTATTGTCTAATAACTGACAAATCTATTTAACTACTACCTCTGTTGCTTTCTCTCCGGTTACTACAATGTAGAAACCTGCGTTTATGTCAAGTTGAGCCTCTCCGTTTACGTATAGGTCTTTAATAAGTTGTCCAACTACGTTTACTACTTTTACGTTGCCTTCGTAACCTTTTATGATAATACCTCTGTCAGTTGCGAAAACTTTTACTGTGTTAGCATCGGCATCTGCGATTCCATCGGGATATGTTACTGTTATCATAAAGTCAACAATACAAGGTGCTTCGTCGGTGCTGTTTATTGCACATGCGTTAGCAGTGTTCCAGTCTATTTTTAGCCTTGCACGATAAGTTCCCTCTGCTACCGTTGACGGGATAGTAAATGCCGGTAATGCCCATACTGAACGATTATCTCCTGTTATATATTGACCAGCACTGTTGTATCCGTAACTGTCGTTTGCTCCTGTGGTTGATGGTGCTCCGTCTGTTCCTGCCCAGAATGAGTATGACAGTAACTCGCTATCTTCTGTTACTGCATTATTTAATACTACTGGGGTAAACTCTTTGTCATCGTTGAAGTCGATGTACAAGTATGAGTGCATCCATGTTCCAGACCAATTGATTGTTGATGTAATCTCTTTGCCTGCTTCAAGTGATATTGCAATATCTGTTTTGTCAAAATATATATTTGCTCCTGATGCAGATGATTGATTTACGTCTATTGTGCCTTCGTTTGCTCCGTCAGAAAGTGTGAATGAGGTTAATTTTCTATCTCCGTTTGTGCGAGTTGATGTGCCGAAAGTTGTACAGTACTCTGGCTCTTCGGGAGTGGTAGGAATCTCCTCAAATCTTGCTTGTAATGATGTTTCTGCCGATACTGTAAATGTGTACGAAGCATCTGCACTAACCTCTGTTCCGTTTGAATACCAACCCTCAAATTGATAACTTTCAGCTGGTGTTGCAACTACTGTAACAGTTGCTCCCTCTTCAATATCTGCTGTTGTTCCTGTGTTTCCTTGAATTGCTACTGTTCCGTACAAAGAGTTCTCGGTTGATACTGTAACTGTATATGTTGTGGGAGCAATCTCTATAAAGCCTATTTTATATAGGTTGCTGTATGTGCTTGACCATGCAACTGAGTTGCCCCATGAGTCAAAGACTCCTGTTGCTGACATTGCTACAAATGTTCCCTCTGATGAACCGCCGTCTCTCTTACCAACCATATAGTATGTTCCCTCTTTTGTTGAACTTCCGTCAACTATTGAGAAGTCGCAATATGTTGCATTGTATGTTGATAATGTTCCTGAATTGCTGTTATATCCATAATTTTGGCTATCCCCTGCACGCCATATCATATACATATTTGTTGCAACATTGCGAAATGAGTATTTGCCATTATCTTGTTTTGTACACTCAAATTGTGCGCTCTCTCCAAGTGTTGTTGCATTTGAACTGCTCAATGCAAGTTTGTTGCTACTGTTAACATATATGGTGTATTCCATCCCGTTTTGTTGAACGTTTGTGAATGTTACAACCTTACCGTCAAAAGGGTCGCGTGGTTGGAGTAGTGTATATATGTTATCAATTTCGGTTGTTGTTGGGTTATCTCCCAGTGCCTCTACTGCCTCGTTTGCTTCGGCTTTAAGTTCTTCTGATGCCTCAGCATTTGCAACGTATGATGTTAGATATTTCTTTACAATGTTTCCACGATTTACGTCTGTTTTAACGCTATATGCTCCATTGGTTATATACTCCAAGTTGTAGCCAATATAGAAGTTGTCGAATCCATCATAGTTGTGAGTTCCTGCTCCTGTTGGGAAACTTGTTGATACTGGGTTTTGTGCTGTACCATGTTTTGTTAATGTCTCCTCGTAGATAAAGGCTATTTTGTTGTCGGCTTGTAGATCCATTGAACTATATGCCGAAGCAGTTGAACTTACTTCGTAGTATCCGTCCCAACCCGTTGCAAGGTTTGCCACATTGCTATAATCAGAATATTCTGTGAGCTCTTTGTAGAAGATTCCAACATTTGTACGACTGCTTCCGGTTGGAAGAGATTGCAATGCCAAGTACATCTCTTTGTTGTCGCTGTTGCGTTTAACGGGAACAATCAAAATTTCTCCATTGGTTGAGTTGTTTCCCGGAGTTTTACCTGAACCGGAGAATGTACTCTTAACATCGGTACTCCAACTTCCTTCAGCCTCCATTGTGTTGGTGTAGGTGAATATATTATAGTAACGACCACCTGCTGTACGGCTTGAGAGTATTACGCGTCCGTCTGGTGTCTCTTCGCATTTTGGCTCATCACCGCTGGGTGCCGGTAGTGCACTTGCTCCTCCAAGTGCATGCCAAGTACGTCCAAAGTCGTCAGAGTATATTACTCGGTTTCCGTTGGGACGAGCACACATTGCAGCGTATAAACGGTAGTATTGCCCTTTCTTAACTATACGGCTTTGGAATACTTTACCTCCTGCTACGAATGCCGATTCAATTGGATTACCGCTGTCAAACAATGAGTAGATTTGTTCTGTAATATCAACAGGTGTCCCCCATGTGTTTCCGTTATCGGTACTGTGTATTATTCCTATCTTATTTGGGTTACTACGAGTTGTGTTACCATTGCCATATACTGTACATCCTGCAACTACTATAACTGCTACCTCTTGGCTTGTACGGTCTGCAACAATGGCAGGATCTCCAAAGGCTGTATCAAAGTAGTTTACGGTTGCTGATGTTCGTCCTGTTCCAACAGCAATATCTTTTTCTGCTCCCCAAGTTTTTCCGTTGTCATCACTTATACGACATACTGCGTCAACTTGTCCGTATCCGGGGTCTGTTCCGCAGACCAAACGTCCTGCAACTGCTATTAGGCGTCCTGTGCTTGTTTTTGCGATACCCGGAATACGATAGGGAGGGATAGTCATACTACCTCTACTCGTGTTGAACAACTCAATCTTTTCAGGCTCTTCCATTAATACAATGTTAGAAACTGTAATTGTGCCGTTTGCTACTTGAATATCTGCTCCTAATACAATTTCGTTGGGAACAACAACCGAGAATGCTGTTGCGGCAACATTTTCTGGAGCAATAAAGAATCCTCCGTTAAATGCTTTCTCAACTACTATGCCGTGTGTATATGTAACGTATGCTCCCGATGCAGCTCCGTTCAAAACTACGGTGTATGCTCTCTTGCCTTCCATATCAACTGGCTCAAAACGCCATTGTAGGTCATCGGCAGTAGCTGGACCGTCTGTCCATGTTGTTACGTAGTCGATATTGTTTACTTTGAAGTTTACATCTCCGTTTGTACAGTTTAGTGCTTCATTAAAGAAGTAGTAACGGTACTCGCCAACATCGTAAGTTGAGCCAATTGTTAGTTGACTGAAATTACCTACTACATTTCCATAGTAACTTGCTCCTGCAATCAAGTTGTTTCCGTCTCCGTTCTTAATGCCAAGTGTGTTGCTATTAACTGTTACATGCCATATACCATTGTTGGTAGTAACTTTACTGTCTGATTGAAGTGTAAATTTCTTGGTGTTACCGCTTAGGAATGCATCGTTATAGATATTCTCGGTACGAGCAGTTGCACGGCTCACTATATGGTAGTATCCTGTTGTTACATCCTGAGGTGTTGGTATCGTAACATCGAGTCCATTGAGGAAGTTCTCCAAATCATTAACATATTTAGCACATTGCTCTCCTGCAACCGAACTGCTCATAAATCTGTCTAACAATCCGTTAAGTGTAGCCAATTTTTCAGAGTCGTTTTTATACTCCTCTTTTAGAATTTGTATCTTTTCATATTGGTGTATTCCCTCAACTAAACGTTCAAATCTTACACTTGAACGATTGCCTGGGTAGTAGCAATATGTATCTCCTGCTCCAAACAAACGGAAACGTGTATCTTTTAATGGGTTTTCTGCCCAGTTCATCCATGACCAGTGTAGGTATCCGCTCAAATCGTTTGCCGCAGCGTAGATAGGTAAGAATGTTGCCTCTGCTGGAAGTGAGTTTGAGTAGATGTTTGGTTCAACATCGGCACAACTTGTATATACGGTTGTTACCATGTTGTTTGATTTACGATATTGGCGTTGTGCATCGGTGAAACTCTTGTCTTGTCCTAATGCTACGCAGAAATCCTGAAGTTTGTCGCTCAATGATGAGTGATAGTTTCCTGCCAATGCCATCTTAAATCCTAAACCACTTGCAATGTTATATGCGTTCAACATATCTGCCTCTGCACGCTCATCCATAGCAATGTTTGTCTTGTCAAACCACCCTTTTGATTGCAGGTGTGCTTTGAATGATGATAGGAAACTATTCCAGAGGTCTTGGTATGTTGTTGTTCCTGTTGTGGTTGAAATGGTTTGGTATGAATTTGTTGCCTCGTCCCAATAGCGGAAACTCATATCCCATGGTACCATGCTGAAACAGTTTATCTGTTTGTCAATACCATACTCGGCACATAGGTTTACATATTTGTCGAATATTGTATAGTCATAACTCCATGTTCCATCTGTTTTCTTTGTTGTTTGAATCATTGGGTCAAATTTGTCGTGTGATTGAACTCCCCAAGGTTCGTAGAACAGAATTGCAGTAACTGTTCTTTGTCCTGCTTTACCTAATGCCTCAAGGTATGGGCGAAGTGCTTCAATGTGAGCATCGCTCCAGCGGTCAACTTGGTAGTAACGACTTACTGCGTATGGTTGTTGCCAAAAGTCTAAGTGGAATTTTTGATCTTTAACCTCAGGAATTGAACGACTGTTTACGTTTATATATAGTTTTAATGTCTCAACTACTTGCTCGTTTTCATCAACAATCTCCAAAGTTGTGTTATATGTTCCTGCCTCTATATTGCGAGGAACCTCTATTTTACACCATACAGGGCGGGTCTCCATTGCTGGAACTGCGTGTGGTTTGTCTTGGTCAATGACATCGGCTACCAACCATGGTGTTAAGTTAATGGGATGATCACCACATTGTTTGTAATCATCTGTAATAACATAGTTTACAAAACGAGCCTCACCTGCATTTATGGTTGTTGCTGTTTCGCCTTTCTTCCATGTTGTCATACGAACACTCAAATAGCCTTGATCTGTTTTGCTATAAAGCAATGCTTGAATGTTTGCACGTTCTCCTTGCCAAGCGTAGATTGTTGCTTCGCTCTTCTTTGTAACTTCGGGAACTTCGTGCAATTTATAGTGTACGTCGCGTGATGCCCATGTTGCGTTTAATCCGTCCTCAATTGTTGACCACGCAGCTTCATCGGGAGTTGTTCCAACGCGAGGCTCTGTGTAGTCATTAATAGGATATTGTTCATCTGTATCAATATTGCCACTGCTTGCTACAATTTTAAGAGTAACGTCAATGATAGAACCTCCGTCTATTAAGAATTTATTGCTTGATGATCCGGCGGGTTCAATATTGTTCCACTCAACTTTGTAACGCATACGGAAAGTTGCTCCCTCTGATAATCCAGCAGGAACGGTGAAAGAACCCGGAGCAAGAACATTTCCGCTTGATTGATATACTCCATCGCTGTTGTATCCTGTATCTCCATCGGTGTTGTGTCCGTATAGTGACCAGCACATCAACTCATTGTTTGTTCCTTTAGTGTAAGGTCCTGTTCCGGTAATGTTAACGTCAAATTGCCCATTGTTGTTCCAATCGACATATACATAACCATGCATCCAGTCTCCGTTGATTGAGATATTTGGAGTAACAGTTTCTCCTGCTCTTACTTCAAATACAGTGCTTGTCTTGTCAAAGTATGCCGCACATCTGGGTGCGGTTGCAATGTTGTTTAGTAACTGAACGGGACTCTCTGTCCCACTAATGTTTACTGCTATGGGATAGTGCGTTGAGTGTGAGATATTCACGTTTGCCCCATGAGAAACATCATAGGCGGCTTTTGCATTAGTTGCAAATAGTGTTACAAACAATGCAAGAAATAGAATTGCTTTAGATCTCATAATTTATTGGTTATATTGTTTTTAAATTTCTAATTTAAACTTATGCCAAGTTACAAAATAATATAAAATTTATTAATAATGCAATAGGTTTCAGCTGTCGGTTGCCAGTTTTAAGCTATTAGTTTTCAGTTGTTAGATAAAAAAAGCACCGAGTATTCTCGATGCTTTCTTTAGTTATGTTGTTTTATTTGTAATTCTATATTACAATATTTACAAGTTTGTTTGGTACAACAATAATCTTTTTAGGTGTTTTGCCGTCAATCCATTTTGCTGATTGTTCAGCTTCCAATACTGCTTTTTCAATATCCTCTTTTGCTGCATCAGCAGGGAACGACATATTGAAACGCATCTTACCATTGAAAGATATTGCATAGTTTATTGTACTCTCTTTTGTAAACTCGGCATTATATACAGGCCATGGAGCATCACAAACTGATGGCTCAAATCCTAACAGACTCCATAACTCTTCGCAAAGGTGAGGAGTAAATGGTGCAAGTAGTATTACCAACTCTTTTAGGATTGCTCTCTTACGGCACTTCAATGATGTTAACTCATTTACACAAATCATAAATGCACTTACCGAAGTGTTGAATGAGAAGTTCTCAATATCTGAACCAACTTTATTGATAAGTTTGTGAAGTGCTTTCAACTCCTCTGGTGTAGCCTCTTCATCGGTAATGGCCAATGTCTCTTTGTCGTAGAACAAGTTCCAAAGTTTTTTGATAAAGCGGTGAACTCCGTCAATTCCGTTTGTATCCCAAGGTTTGCTTTGCTCCAAAGGACCAAGGAACATTTCGTATAAACGTAGTGTGTCTGCTCCGTAACGCTCAACTATATCATCAGGATTTACAACATTGAACATCGATTTTGACATCTTCTCAACTGCCCATCCACAAATATACTCGCCATCCTCTAAGATGAACTCCGCATTTTTGTATTCGGGATTCCAGTTGCGGAATGCCTCAATATCCAAGCGGTCGTTGCTTACAATGTTTACGTCAACGTGAATAGGTGTTGTGTCATAGTTGCCTTTTAGGTTTAGTGAGACAAATGTATTGGTATCTTTTATACGATATACAAAGTTTGAACGTCCTTGAATCATTCCTTGGTTTACAAGTTTTTTGAATGGCTCGTCCTCGCAGACAACTCCTAAGTCAAATAAGAATTTATTCCAGAAACGGCTATAAATTAAGTGCCCTGTTGCGTGCTCTGTTCCTCCTATGTATAGGTCAACATTTCTCCAATACTCATTTGCCTCTTTTGATACAAGTGCTGTTGGATTGTGTGGATCCATATAGCGTAAGTAGTATGCCGATGAGCCTGCAAATCCCGGCATTGTGCAGAGTTCTAATGGATAGTGCTCTGCTGTCTCCCAGTTTTTTGCTCTTCCCAATGGAGGCTCTCCGCTCTCGGTTGGCAGATATTTGTCAATCTCAGGAAGTTGTAGTGGTAACTTCTCATCGGGTAACATATAAGGCATTCCCTCTTTGTAGTAAACTGGGAATGGCTCTCCCCAATATCTTTGGCGGCTGAATATTGCATCACGCAAACGATAATTTACTTTTACCTTTCCAAGATTGTTCTCTTTTATAAACTCTTTTGTTTTGGCGATAGCCTCTTTTACTTCAAGTCCGTTAAGGTTAAGTCCGTTGCCTTCAGAGTTCATCATTTTACCCTCTTTTGCATCAAAACTCTCCTCTGAAACATCGCACCCCTCAATCAATGGAATGATAGGAAGATTAAATGTTTTTGCAAAAGCGTAGTCGCGACTATCGTGCGCAGGAACAGCCATAATAGCTCCAGTTCCGTATCCTGCTAAAACGTAATCACTGATATAGATGGGTATCTCTTTGTTGTTAAGAGGATTGATAGCGTATGCACCTGTGAATACTCCGGTAACTTTGCGGTCGGCAATACGTTCACGCTCTGTTCTGTGTTTAATGCTCTCTAAGTATTGTTTAACCTCTTCTGCTTGCTCTGTTGTAACAACTTGGTTTACATACTCGCTTTCAGGTGCCAACACCATAAATGTTACACCAAATATAGTATCTGCACGAGTTGTGAATATAGTAAAGACAACGTCTGAGTTTGCAACTTTAAATTGCATCTCAGCACCCTCGCTTCTTCCAATCCAGTTGCGTTGTGTCTCTTTTAGTGAGTCGCTCCAATCAATTTTGTCAAGTCCGTTCAATAGACGTTGAGCGTATGCCGATACTCTCAAACACCATTGACGCATAACTTTTTGCTCAACAGGGTAACCTCCACGAATTGAAACTCCTTCGCTAACCTCATCATTTGCAAGAACTGTTCCCAATTTTGGACACCAGTTAACCATTGTATCTCCAAGGTATGCTATACGATAGTTTAACAAGATTTTCTCTTGCTCAACTTTGCTCATGGCGTTCCACTCTTCGGCAGTGAACTCTAACTCCTCGCTACATGCAACATTAAGATTATAAGTTCCCTCTTTGCTGAATTTGTCAATTAAATCCTTAATAGGCATTGCTTTATCTTCTGTGTTGTCGTAGTAGCTATTGAACATTTGTACAAATGCCCATTGTGTCCAACGATAGTAGCCGGGGTCGCAAGTACGAACCTCTCTATTCCAATCAAAACAGAAACCTATCTTGTCTAATTGATTACGATAACGTTCTATATTTTTTTGAGTTGTTATTGCAGGGTGTTGTCCTGTTTGAATAGCGTATTGCTCAGCAGGTAATCCGTATGCATCATATCCCATTGGGTGAAGTACGTTAAACCCTTTTAGGCGTTTGTAACGTGCAAATATATCAGATGCTATGTATCCGAGTGGGTGTCCAACATGCAACCCTGCTCCCGAAGGGTAGGGGAACATATCAAGAACATAAAACTTGGGTTTTGATTCATCCTCTTTTACGCGGTATGTGTCGTTGTTTTGCCAAAACTCTTGCCAACGTTGCTCAATTTCCCTAAAATTGTATTCCATTTTGTCTATTTTATTTACTTTTTTTATAAAACTTTGCAAAGGTACTCATTTTTATGGGTACTTCTATAATTTATCGACTATAATTTTTTGTTTTAAGTGATAGTGTAGTCAATGTCTAAAAATCCGCTGTTAAAATTTAGCAGATGGTCTGTTTGAGTATATGGGATCGTTATCCTCTTCTACTTTCTTAGGTTTGTTTTTGTCTTTCTTAGGCTTGTTCTTAATCAAGTCGTAAGGTTTTTGCTTAGTAAAAGGTTTCTCGAAAACATCCCAAGTCTGTTCAATATCCCAATTTGCCTTTAACTCAATGAGTTTAGAGTAGTAGTATGTCTTTTCGGGTTGCAATCTCTTTTTAAAATTGCCAGTAGTGAATTTTTTGTTGTTATCACTATCAATAACCAATCTTATATAATACTTGCCGGGTTTTACAAAGGGAAACTCTGCCCCTCCGTTTTTTATGGTGGCAAATCTGACGGGAGTATCTTTTGTGTCTAATAACTCGGCAAATGCCCCCGATTGAACACCTATTGTCTCAACGTATAAATTTGAATAGTCTGAACTCTTCTTTACTTTAAAATCAATACCTATGCTGTCGTTTGATAGTCCGTAAATAGATGTTGCACAAGCAGAGTCAAGAGATAGAAGATATTTTTTGTCAAACTCCCATTTGTGCTTAATGATATATCGGCGAGGAGATAGAGTATCTTTGTCTATGCTCCAATCGCTGACATCGATCCAAGTGGAGTCAACGATGGTTTTAAGTGATATTTTATCTTTGTCAAGCTTGCTTAGCGGAGTTTCAAACCTTATAGCAGGTGATGTGAAAATATCTATTAATCCAGAGATCGACTTGTCAAGTTCTAAACTTTCAACCCTAATGGTGTCGGTTTTTGCTCTGCGGCGTCGAGATTGTGTTGCCTCTTCGTTATTTGAGTTTTTATTTGATGTTGGCCCTTCTCTATATATAAAATTAAGGGTATCACTTGCTGGAACTATATTTAGAATAGAATCGGTTTTAAGATAATCAGCAATAACTTGTAGTGTATCAAGATTATATATGAGAGAATCTTCTATCCAGAAGGTAAGGGTGTCATTTGTTACGTTACGCTCTATTATGGTCCAATCCTCTTTTGCCTCAAAATTTACAGGCGTGAGTTTCATTAACTTTCTGGTTGCGTCTGAAAGTGTAACGGTTAGCTTCTCTCTGTCTTTTCTGTCATGCTTTGCAAGATATAGAGGCTTTTGCCCTTCGTTAAATGCAAACAGTACTATTGAATCGGGAAAGAACTTGGTTGTACTATGAGTCATAATAGTATCTATAACGGTGCGAGTGCTATCGCTAAAGATTGTGTCTGTATGGGTAGTTACCTTAGCTGAAGGGATGATAATCTCATCGTAAAAAGCTATATTCTCTGTTGGTGCATTGAACATATAGTTGCGATCGGCATCTATTACTCCATACACTTTATATCTGCCCTCGGCGAGATTTTTTATGGAGAATCCTCCGTATAGGTCGGTGCGTGTAACTCTTGAAAATGGCAGAGTTGTAAATGCAGTATCGTTATCGGCAGGATGTAGTCCGATAGTCATTCCGGTAACAGGCTCTAAGTTGCTTGCATTTAAAACTGTTCCTGATATTTGAAGCGTGTCTAATATCTTGCCGGTTGAAAAGGCCAAACTAAAACCATTTAATATATTGCCTTCGTTGTTGTCCTTTATGGCACTTCCAAAATCAATGGTGTACGAAGTGTTTGGGAGCAGTGAGTCAATAAGCTCTATGTCAATCCTCTTCAGGTTTGCTTTAATTTTAGGCATCTCTTTTTGAGGAGGAGATATAATTACATTTTCCGAAGGATTGTCTAATTGAAGAACTTCATCAAATTCCAAAGTGAGTTTTCTGCTTTTTACCTCGGTTTGATTTGGCTCCGGGTTGCTTTTTTTGAAAACAGGTGGTGCGTAATCGC
This sequence comes from Bacteroidales bacterium, assembly GCA_017521245.1. Taxonomy (NCBI): domain Bacteria; kingdom Pseudomonadati; phylum Bacteroidota; class Bacteroidia; order Bacteroidales; species Bacteroidales bacterium. The sequence continues at coordinate 48,409 of JAFXDI010000023.1, read as the reverse complement.
GAGGACCTCCGGAAGGAGTGCCAATACTTGCACACGAAACAACAATTATAGAGGATAATATTACCGAAAAAAGTCGTGTAAAAAATTGTATTCTGTTATTTTTCATTCCTAATTTTTAAAATTCGGGTGTAAAGTTAATCATAAACGCTCACTTTTCTCTCATTTTATATACCATTTTATTGTTTAAAATAAGAATATCACCCTTAAATGTTGATTTATATTAACTATTTTATTGTCATAAACGAAAAAAGTTCTATCTTTGCACGATATTGAATTAAAATCCCCTTAAAGGGGGTAATAGGAATATAACTGAAACATTAAATATTATGCAAAACAAAGGATTTATTAGAGTTTTTGCGGTGCTATTGACTTTGGTATGTATCTTTTACCTATCATTCTCGGTAGTAACGAACCGCCAAATTAAGAAAGCCGAAGAGTTTGCCGCAGGAGATGAGCAAAAGTATGCTGATTACCTTGACTCAATCTCTACTGAGAAGGTATATCTTTGGTACACATTTAAACAATGTCAAGAGATGGGTGTAGGTCTTGGATTGGACCTAAAAGGAGGTATGACAGTAACTCTTCAAGTTTCTGTTGATGAGGTACTTCGTAAACTTTCAAGAAACAATCCGGATGAAAACTTTAACTTGGCAGTAGAAAGAGCAGCCGCTCAAAGATTAGATGGTGGAAACTTCCTTGAAATTTTCATGGATGAATATCAAAAAATTGATCCGGACATTCAATTGGCTTCAATTTTTGCCAACTCATCTAATAGAGGACAAATTGGTCCGGGCGACTCAAACGATAAAGTTTTAGCCGTATTGGAAACTGAGTTGGATGATATTGTAAATAGTACAGTAGAGGTACTTCGTAAACGTATCGACCAATATGGAGTTGTTTCGCCCAATATCCAAAAAATTAAAGGTTCAGGTCGTATCTTAATTGAGTTACCCGGTGTAAAAGAACCTGAGCGTGTTGAGAAACTTCTTCAAGGAAGTGCAAACTTAGAGTTCTGGGAAACTTACAATTTTGATCAAGTTAGTTCATCATTGATGGCTGCTGATACAAAATTGCAAGAGATGTCAAATGTAGAGAACGATTCTGTTAAAGCAACAACAATCTTCTCTCTTCTTTCTCCCTCAAATGTTCCTGGAAGTCCAGTATTAGGATATGCTCGTGAGAACGATATGGCTGCTATCGATAGCATGTTCTCTTTACCTCAAGTAAAAGATATGTTACCGGCAGACTTGGTACTTCGTTGGAGCGTTAAACCTATTGAGGAGGGTTCAAAAATCTACCAATTGGTTGCATTGAAAGCAACTCCAGCAGGTAAAGCATCACTTGGAGAAGAGGACATTATAAACACAGCAAGTGATGATTTTGATCGTTTTACTAACCAATCAGTGGTTAGCATGAGCATGAATGAGGTTGCTGCTGAAAAATGGGCTCAAATAACAAGAGACAACATTGGTCGTTGTATCGCAATCGTGCTTGATGGTCATGTATATTCATTCCCAGTTGTAAATACTGAGATTAAAGGTGGTAACTCACAAATCAGTGGAAACTTTACAGTTGATGAGGCTAGAGACCTTGCAACAGTGTTGAAATCAGGTAAGATGTCAGCATCTGTTGAGGTTAAACAAAAAGCAGTAATCGGTCCCTCTCTTGGACAAGAGGCAATTGATAGTGGTATAGTTTCATTTATATTGGCAATTGTGATATTGATGATATATATGATTGCTGTATATGGAGTAGTTCCTGGATTGGTCGCAAACGTTGCTCTTATCATCAACTTGTTCTTTACAATTGGTATTTTAGCATCGTTCCAAGCAGTGTTAACTTTGTCAGGTATTGCCGGACTTGTGCTATCACTTGCAATTGCAGTGGATGCTAACGTACTAATTTATGAGCGTGCAAAAGAGGAGTTGCGTGGTGGAAAATCACTTGCAGCATCAATTGCCGATGGTTACAAAAATGCCTTCTCTGCAATCTTTGACGCAAACATTACATCAATCATTACAGGTATTATTCTATTTGTGTTCGGAACAGGTCCTATCAAAGGATTTGCAACAACTCTTATAATAGGTATTATTGTATCGTTCTTTACTGCAGTATTCTTGACTCGCTTGTTCTATGAATTTGCGCTATCAAAGAACTGGATTAAGAACCTTACATTCTCAACTCCTTTAACTAAGAATTTCCTAACAAATACTAACTTCAACTTCTTGAAGAATCGTAAAGTTTCTTTCATAACATTTGCAATTATCTCATTGGTTGGAGTAGCATCTCTTACTACATTAGGATTGGATAAAGGAATTGATTTCACAGGAGGTCGTAACTATGTAATTGCACTTAACGAGAAAGCAAATACACAAGAGATTGCTGCAATGGTACGTGCTCAATTTGCAGATGAGGAGGGAGCAGCAGTATCTGTTATCACAATTGGTAACGACAACCAAGTTCGTGTATCAACTAACTACAAGATTACAGACAGCAATCCTGAAGTTGAGACTTTGATTTTGGACAAACTATATAAAGCATTACAACCAAAACTTGGTGATGTAACATTAGATGAGTTCAAATCACAAGAGTCAGGAATTGTTGCAAGTATCGAGAAAGTTGATAACTCAATTGCAAAAGAGATTGCATACGGAGCAATTTGGGCAGTTATCCTATCGTTGATAGCAATTGCTCTTTATGTGTTAGTTCGCTTTAGCGACATCGCATTCAGTATCGGTACATTGGTTGCATTGACATTTGATGCGTTGTTTATCTTGGCATTCTACTCTCTATTCAGCGGATTATTGCCATTCTCAATGGAGATTGACCAAGCATTTATTGCAGCAATTCTAACAGTTATCGGTTACTCAGTAAATGATAAGGTGGTGGTATTTGACCGTATCCGTGAGGAGACAGGTTTATATCCAAAACGCGAGAAACTACTATTGTTCAATAATGCTCTTAATGCAACATTGTCTCGTACAATAAATACATCATTGAGTACAATATTGGTACTGCTTTGTATGTTTATATTGGGAGGTGATACAATCCGTAGTTTCATCTTTGCAATGACATTAGGTGTTATATCAGGAACAATCTCAACATTGTTCTTGGCTGTGCCTACTGCATATTCAATATTGAATAAAAAAGCAAAGAAAGCAGAGAAATAATTGCCGTTAGGCATTAGATATGAAAAGAGGAGTTGTAAGACTCCTCTTTTTTTTGTGCTAATAAATTGATAATTCCGAAAAATAAATACAAGATATCAACCAGTTGTAGATTTATATCTCTTATCTTATTTAGATAGTTTTGTTATAATGATAGGTGTAATTAGTGAGTATATCTATAATAATGTTGTTAAATGTAAGCAATTTATCTTGTTAAGATAGCCTACATAGGTTTATATATTTGCTTTTTTATTCTAGTAGGTTTTCTTATACTTTATTGCCATGGAACCCGAGTAGGGAAGGAGAGCCATCTTTCATACCTCTCTTTTCTCTTTTTTCTTCTTTCTGATCGTTCCTTTTTGCGTTTATCACTATCTATTGCTACTTTTTGAGCGAGTTCTTCTCTGTTCATTTTACCCGAAGCAATAAGATAACTGTTGTATATAAAAGCAATAATAAACACAATAAGGTAAAACGCTGCCACAGCTACAATTATAGCTAAGACCATTAACAATATAGCAGTAAAGAGTACTATAGATATAACCCTATTTCTTAGCTTCAGGATAACTTATGCGAGGGTGGTATATTGCCTCTAATCTGCCAATCAGAACTTTGCGAATTTCGGTTACATCGCGGAAAGTTAGAGGAGTGTCTGATAGCTGACCTTCTGCAACGATATCATCGATAGTACCATTAACAATTCTGCTTAACGACTCTTGGGAGAAGTCTTTAAGAGAACGAGATTTAGCCTCAATAATATCGGCTATCATTAAAATACCCTCCTCCTTAGTTCTTGGTTTGGGCCCTTCGTAAGTAAATAGTGTCTCATCAACCTCCTCCTCGGGATGCTCGTTTTTGTACATAGTGTAGAAGTATTTTGCTTTACTAACACCATGGTGAGTTGTAATGAATCCCTTTATTGATTCTGGTATATGATAACTCTTTGCCAATTTCATACCCTCTTTTACGTGAGAGATTATTATCCTTGCACTCTCTTTGTATGATAGATTTTTATGTGGATTTATCTCGTGTTGATTCTCTGTAAAGAACATAGGGTTTGCGCTCTTGCCTATGTCGTGGTATAGAGCTCCTGTTCTGACAAGTAAGGCATTTGCCCCTATTGCTTTGGCAGCTTCGGCTGCAAGGTTAGCAACTTGAGTAGCATGTTGGAATGTTCCCGGACACTTCTCCGACAATGTTTTCAAAAGGGGAGAGTTGAGGTCTGCCAACTCCACCAACATAACGTTTGAAGTGAATCCCCATAACTTCTCTATCATATATATAAATATGTAGGCGAAGAGAAGCATAAAACAGTTTATACCCAAGAATAGGAACATCGAGAAGTTTATCTTCGCAAAGTCACCTTCGGTCATTAGTACGTATGCAATATATGTCACACAATATGCAATAAACATTAATACAATACTGCGGAACATTTGTGAGCGTTTTGTAAGCTCTTTTAGTGAGTTAATTGCAGTCATACTAACAATTAATTGAAGAAGAACATACTCTATTGGGAATGGCGAAGACCAACACGATAACATTATTGCAACAATGCTTGCATATAGCGCAGTTCTTGTGTCCATAAAGGTTACAACAATTATTGGTAACACAGCAAACGGAACCATATATACTCCTAATAACCAACGTTGCGATAGTAGGTACGAAGAGATTACTATAATCAATATCATCAGCATCAATAGAGACAACTTTCTGATATCACTGAATATTCTCTTGCGGAAGAGTCCTAAATAGAGGTATAGGAACGAATATATTATTAAAACCAATAATACTTCACCACTAAGAGTGTACCAACCTTCATTTACATCTACCTTATTCTTTAATGTCTCTTTTTCAAAAGAGTTTAAGACTCTGAGTATTTCGGGAGTGACAATTACGCCTTTGTCTATTATTCTTTCTCCCTTCTGAATCATTCCAGCAGTTGGCAGAATGTTGTCTATCTGTTGATTAATGGTTCTGTTATTTGATTCAGTGTCATATATAAGATTTGGTTCTATATATAAATTTAAATTTATATTGCTCGCCACCTCTTTTGTTTCAGGGGTTTTGCAGTTTCTTAAAATATATTCGTATGCCATTCTGGGAGTCAATAGGTTGTCAACGCTATATTCTGTTGCTATTCCTCCATTTTTTATTCTAATTTTGGTTTTGTCGCCTTTTAAAGAGTCGTAATTTTCAATATCTACAACACCTTTTTCGTAAACCTTTTTAAGTAATCCCTCTATTTGAGCAAACATAGCCATAGAGTCTATGTCAGAAGATTTGTTATTTGCCCTAAAGTCTGCTAATTCATTTACAGGCCTCTCCTTGTCACTTAAAAAGAAAGGGATATGAGAGTTTATAATGTTGTTTCTCTCTATTGCAATATCTTGCTCGCTTTTATATATGGGAAAGTCAAAAGGAGCGGTAAGTAGTCCATATCTCCAAGGTTTGCCCTTTTCAAAGTGATAGCGAAATTGTTTTTCGCGAGGGATAAAAGTTATTGTTAGTGAAACGGCAAATATAAAAAATAGAGTTTGCCATATTATTCTGCTTGTATTCTTTAATTTATCTTTACTCATAACTATCTTGTGACAATATGGTGTTTAATCAATTCTTGTGGCAGATTTAACCTCTGCAATTTTTTTAAGACTTGAGCATAGAGCTGTAATCTTTTTAGCGTCATTAACCATTATTGAGAGTTTTCCTGTAAAGAGCCCATCTTTAGTTTCAATGGTTATGGCACGAATATTAATTGCCATATCGCGTGATATAATTTGCGTGATATGATTCAACACTCCAACGGAGTCTATTCCGTTTATCTCAATTGTTGCGGCAACAGGTTTTTGTCCAATACCCTCAATCCAACGTGCGGCAACAAGTCTCTCTCCAAAACTACTTTTTAGACGAGTGGCAACAGAACAATCAACTTTATGAATTGTAACTGTTTCGTTGTCGTTAACATAACCAATAACCTCTTCACCGGGGATAGGGGTACAGCACGAAGCAAAGGTGTATCGTTTTCCCTCCTCTTCGGGACGTATATAGAATATTGATGTGCGATCAATAAATTCGTTGTCATCCTCCTCTTTCTCTTTTTCTTTCTCGGCTGTTTTGTTTAAGGTAAGGGCTGAGAAAGGCTTTTTAAGGTATCTGATAATAATGTTGTCGCTCTTCTCCTCTGTAACTTTAAGGATATTGGCATCAAGGGTAATATCTCCGTTACCTATAAGAAAGAAGAGCTCATCTCTGCGATTTATCTTGAAGTGATTTATAAGTCGTTTTATCAGAGCTTCGGTGTCTATATTATCGCTTTGTGCTTCTATAAAAGCCTTAAACATAACCTCTCCTTTTGATGCTATGTTCTTTCGGTCTTTTCGTAGAGCAGCAATAAGTCTGGTTTTAGATTTTGCAGTTGTAATAAAGTTGATCCACTCCTGTTTGGGACGTTGCGATTTGGATGTTAAAATCTCTACTTGGTCACCACTCTGTAATCTCTGACTTAAAGGAACAAGTTTGTGGTTTACCTTTGCTGCAATACAATGGTATCCAATATCAGAGTGAAGTGTGAATGCAAAGTCAAGAGCAGTCGCATCTTTGGGGAATGTCTTAATATCCCCTTTGGGCGTAAATACAAAAATCTCAGATGCGTATAGGTTTAGTTTTATAGTGTCTAGAAAATCGAGTGCATTAGGCTCGGGATGTTCCAATATCTCTTTAATGGTTTTGAGCCATGTGTCGAGTTCGTTTTCACGCTCGTTGTAATCGGTATTCTCTCCTGTTTTGTATTTCCAGTGAGCGGCAAAACCTCGCTCGGCAATCTCATCCATCTTCTTTGAACGAATTTGCACTTCAACCCAGTTGCCATCTTTGCCCATAACCGTAACGTGTAGAGCCTGATAGCCGTTTGCTTTAGGTCTGCTAATCCAATCTCTGATGCGGTCGGGATGAGGTCGGTATATGTCGGTTATTATAGAGTATATCTCCCAACATTCGCGTTTTTCATCTTCCTCTCTTTTGGGAGTAAAAATTATTCTTGCAGCATAAAGGTCGTATACCTCTTCAAATGGAATATGTTTATTCTCCATCTTCTTCCAGATAGAGTATATGCTCTTTATTCTTGCTTTTATCTCGTAACTTATACCAAGTTCGTTGAGTTTCTCTACAATAGGAACGGCGAAGTTTTTAAACTCTGCCTCCCTCTCTGTTTCCGTTGCAGTAATCTTTTGCTTTATCTCGTTGTAGATTTTGGGTTGCTCATATTTGAAACTTAGGTCTTCTAACTCTGTCTTTATGGCGAACAATCCCAATCGGTGAGCAAGAGGAGCATAGATGTACAGAGTCTCTCCTGCTATTTTGTGTTGTTTGCTTTTATATAGCGATGAGAGGGTACGCATATTGTGGAGACGATCAGCCATCTTAATCAATATGACGCGAATATCCTCCGACATTGTAATGAGCAGCTTTCTAAAGTTCTCGGCTTGTTCCGATGCTTTATCTCCAAATATTCCACCTGCTATTTTAGTCAGTCCATCAACAAGTTGAGCAATCTTTTTACCAAACAGATTCTCAATATCTTCGATGGTGTATTCTGTGTCCTCTACCACATCGTGAAGTAGAGCGGCACAAATTGAAGTAGAGCCCAATCCTATCTCTTTACACGCAATACGTGCTACGGCAATCGGGTGTAGAATATATGGCTCTCCCGATTGTCGTAGAACACCTTGGTGTGCCTCTTTTGCAAAGTGATAAGCACGCTCAATTATTTCGGTTCTTTTGCGGTGATTTGAAGATAAGTATTCCGAAAGCAGTTTCTGAAATTCCCCTTCAATCAACTCCTCTTCCGATATTTTGCTATTGGGCATCTCTCGTTTATTAGTTAATCTATACCATTACTTATCACTAAATAACTCTTTTTAGATAGAAAGAGTTTTTAGAGTGTTAAGTAGGTCTCTGTTTATAGGTTTGTCGTATTTGATTGCTTTTGAGAAAGGAACATAAACAATCTCGTTGTTCCTTACACCAATCATTACGTTGCGTTGGTCATCTAATAGAGCCGAGATTGCTGCCTCTCCCATTCTGCTTGCAAGGATACGGTCTTCGGCAGTAGGTGAGCCTCCTCGTTGAAGGTGTCCTAAGATAGATACCCTAACATCATATTTGGGGAATTCCTCTTTAACACGTTCTGCCAAGTGCATAGCACCTCCTGTGTGAGGACTCTCTGCAACCAATACAATACTACTGTTTTTTGATTTTCTGAAGCCATTATTAATCAACTCCTCAAGTTGGTCAACCTCTGTTGAAATCTCAGGTATGATTGCAGCCTCTGCTCCAGCGGCAATAGCTCCGTTAAGAGCAAGGAAACCGGCATCGCGTCCCATAACCTCTATGAAGAACAAACGCTCGTGCGAAGTGGCAGTATCTCTGATTTTATCCACGCACTCCATTATTGTGTTTAGAGCAGTATCGTAACCAATGGTGCGATCTGTACCATAAAGGTCATTGTCGATAGTTCCGGGAATACCAATAATAGGGAAGTTAAATTCAGTAGCAAATACTCTTGCACCAGTTAATGTTCCATCACCACCAATTGCTACTATGGCATCTATACCATGTTTTTTCATATTGTCGTAAGCAATCTTTCTTCCTTCGGGAGTGGTGAACTCTTTACAGCGAGCGGTTTTTAGAATAGTACCACCCATTTGAATGATATTACTTACGTTTTGAGTTTTAAAGTCAACGATGTCGTTATCGATAAGACCTTTATAACCTCTATAAATGCCTTTTACACTGAAACCATTGTAAATTGCTGTGCGTGTTACGGCACGGATAGCCGCATTCATACCGGGGGCATCACCTCCTGAGGTGAGTATGCCTATACATCTCTTTTTCTCGCTCATTGTAGTAAATTATTTACTGCGAAGATAATAAATATTTTATAAAAGTGTATAGTATTACAAGAAAAGAGTAGAATGCCGTTTTAAAATTTGAGAAAAATAGGATAATATAACTTTTCTCCTTCAATGTTTGGATACTCAAAATTTTTCTACCTTTGCTCTAATTCTTACAGTTTGCCATTAACTATGTTTGTTACATATTCGGCAATCTCTTCCATAAGCCATTTTGGAGTAGATGTGGCTCCGCATATTCCAATGCTCTTTTTGTTGCATAGGTATTGATTATCTATCATTGAAATATTTGAAATCATATGAGTGTCGGGGTTAACTTTTTTGCACTCTTCAAACAACACTTTGCCATTTGAACTCTTTTCGCCACACACAAAAAGAACAACATCGTGTTTGGTCGCAAACTCTCTAATATTTGGTATTCTGTTTGCAACCTGGCGGCAAATAGTGTCGTGATATTCAAGTGTATTACCGCCTATTTGTAAACTACGCAAACCCTCTGCCATCTTATTTAGTCCCTCAACTGATTTTGTGGTTTGAGAGTATAAGAGAATCTTTTTTGAAGTGTCAACAAGACTCCAATCCTCGCTACCCTCAATTACAATGGCATTGCCTTCGGTTTGCCCAACAAGACCATTTACTTCGGCATGCCCACGTTTGCCATAAATAACAATCTCTTCGTTCTCCCTGTCTCCGTTTATGTACGACTCTTTTATCTGTTGCTGTAAACGAAGCACAACAGGACATGTGGCATCTATAATTTCAATATTGTTCTCTTTTGCAATGCGATATGTTTCGGGTGGTTCTCCGTGAGCCCTTAACAGAACTTTTGCGTTTTTTAGTTGCTTAAACTCTTCGTGGTTTATTGTAACTAATCCTTTATGTTTAAGTCTCTCTACCTCTTCGTTATTATGCACAATGTCTCCTAAACAATACAGTGTATTGCCTTTTTCAAGTTCCTCTTCTGCTTTGCGAATGGCAGTTACCACTCCAAAGCAAAACCCCGACTTACTATCTATCTCAACAATTGACATAATTATTTTTTATAATTACTCCTCTATGATATTGGTAAAATCTTGCCACTCTTGTATTCTAATATAACCATTCTTGGTATTAGGTGGAACAATAAGTGTTTTGTTAATTGGGCGAATATCTCCAAAGGCGAACTTTTCGCAATAGGGAATATATGCTGTTCCGTTACAACGAATAACTTTTAATTTGTGACAGTTGCCAAATGCGTACAAACCAATAAGTTTTGTTTTGTGCCATATAGTAACCTCTTCTCCCAAATTGTAGCAATTAAAAAATGCACTTCTACCTAAACGCTCCAATCCTACTGGTAGGTTAATTTTTTCAAGTTTGTGACAATCCATAAAAGCAAAGTCGTCAATAACTTTTGTACTATCGTGTAGGGTTACATATTTAAGGTTTTTGCATCCTTTAAATGCCATACCCTCAATCTTTGCAACGGCAGGAATCTTAACCTCTTTCAAACCTGTATTGCCAAAAGAGTAGTATCCAATCTTGGTAATATACTCGGGTAGAGTGATTTGAGTAATAGTAGTGCAATTTCTAAATGCATCGTCACCAATGTACTCAATACCTATTGGAAGAGATATATTTGTTAAAGCATAGCAATTTTTGAAAGCACCATTGTCTATGCCACCAACAATATATTTTGTCCCCTCGTTTGTAACGTATGTGGGAATTACAATATCTCCTACATAACAACCCTCATTGGCGTCTTTGTATGTAACATAAACAATTTTTGGGTTTTTAGTTTTGTTGTAGTAGATGGTATCGCTTCCGCTAACCTCCTTAAAGTCGTATGCACTTATATTACTAAAAGTGAGTAACGCAAAAATAACTGCAAGTGTAGTTTTTAATGAAAGTTTCATATACTATTATCTTTAATTTTAAAATCAATTTCATCGCAAATTTAACTAATTATACGATAATTTTTATCTCTTGATATAATCAAAACGATATTTTTACGTTATTATTTTGTAGTTTTGCCCTTTGGAGGGATTTTTAAGGATTGTTATATCTGACTTATTGGTAAGATTATTAGGATAATACAATATAATGAAGAGAATTGTTTTTTTTGTGATAGCGCTCTGGATAGCGCCAACCGTAAAGTCGCAAGAGGGAAAATCGGCATTTGATTTTCTCGGTTTGCCTGTGTCTTCACATGCCAATTCGTTGGGCGGAAACAATATCTCTATCATTGAAGAGGATGTCTCTATGGTTCGTTATAATCCCGCATTGTTAGGTCCAGAGATGGATATGATAATAGACCTTAACTATATGCGATATATGGCGGGAACCAATTCTGCTGGAGCAATGTTTGCAAAGGCGGCAGGTGATAGGGCTGCGTGGTCGGCAGGATTGCAATATGTTGGTTATGGTAATTTAACCGAAGCCGATGCTCAAGGTAATATATTGGGAACATTCTCGGCAAAAGATATGGTGATAAACGGTGGTTACACTCATGATTTTGGTGCAAGGTGGCGAGGTGGATTTCAAGCAAAATTAATATATTCGGCTTATGCCGACTACTCATCATTGGCACTTGCAGTAGATGTTGGTCTTAACTACTACAATCCAAACAAAGAGTTTTCAATGTCATTGGTGTTTAAAAATTTAGGAGGTCAATTAAAAAGATTTACCGAAACTCACGAACGCTTGCCATGGGATATACAATTTGGATTCTCAAAAACGATGCGTAGTGTACCTATAAGATGGTCGGTAACTGTTGATCACCTGAGCAAGTGGCACTTGCCATATACTAAACCTCGTACCGATGAATTTTCGGGAGGAGAAATCCTTGAGACAAAAGATACCTTCTTTTCAAATCTGTTTCGCCATATGATTTTTGGAGTGGAGTATATTCCAAGTCGAAATTTTTATATAGCTTTGGGATATAATTACAAAACGCATACCGATATGCTTCGTTACGGAAGAAATTTCTTATCGGGATTTACATTCGGAACAGGAGTACAGGTAAAGATGGTAGGACTTGGTATTTCAGTGGCAAATCGCCATGCTAAGGGAACAATGTTTATGTTCAACATCAATATGCGTTTAAACGATTTTAAACGATAAAAGCAACGTTATATATGAAAAAAATTACGATAGCCATCGACGGATTCTCATCTTGTGGAAAGAGTACTATGTCAAAAGAGTTGGCAAGGAGAATAGGGTATGTGTATGTTGATACAGGAGCAATGTATCGCGGAGTAACTCTATATTGTTTGCGAAACAATATGATTAAAGGAGATAAGGTTGATGAAGAGGCTCTCAAAGCCGTAATCAACAATATCTCAATAACCTTTGGCCTTGATGAATCAGGAGCCCAATATCTTATGCTCAATGACGAGAATGTAGAGAAGGAGATACGCGGGATGGAGGTCTCGGGCAAAGTGAGTATTGTTGCGGCAGTTCCTTTGGTGCGTGAGGCAATGGTTGCTCTTCAACGAAAGATGGGCGATGACAAAGGTATTGTAATGGATGGCAGAGATATTGGAACAACAGTATTCCCGGATGCCGAACTAAAAATATTTGTAACTGCTTCGCCACAAATAAGAGCACAGCGCCGTTTAGATGAGATGCGTTCAAAGGGTAATAATGAAGTAACCTTTGAAGAGGTGCTTTTTAATGTTGAGGAGCGTGACCGTATTGACCAAACTCGAGCAGTAAGCCCGTTACGAAAAGCTGATGATGCACTTGTGTTAGACAACTCAAATATGAGTATTGCAGAGCAGGATGAGTGGTTGATGAACGAATTTCAAAAGAGAGTTACAGAATAAATAATTACCCCAGAATATTATAATAGTCGTGCAAACAGTCGAAGAGTATATAGAGCTAATAAACAAGGCGGTTGCTAACATTGAATATCCAAAAACACCATTTGGATTGTATGAACCTGTGAAATATCAGTTAGATATGGGCGGCAAACGTGTAAGACCTCTCTTAACACTAATGGCGTGTGATATGTTTGGTGGGAATGTTAATAGTGCAATATCTCCTGCATTAGGTTTAGAGATATTTCATAATTTTACTCTCTTGCACGATGATGTTATGGATAAGGCTGAGATTCGCAGAGGACGTCCCACTGTTCATATTGCATGGAGCGAAAATACCGCAATTCTTTCAGGTGATGCAATGCAAATCGTTGCAACACAAAAGGTGTGTGAAGTTCCCTCAAATGTACATAAAGAGGTGCTTGACCTTTACAATAAAACTGCATTAGAGATATGCGAAGGGCAACAATATGATATGGAGTTTGAGAGTCGTGAGGATGTGACCGTTGAGGAGTATATAAATATGATTCGCCTAAAAACTGCGGTATTGATAGGTTGTGCTTTGAAGATGGGTGCAATAATTGGAGGTGCAACTACTGAACAATCAGAAGCACTATATAAATTTGGAGAGAATATAGGATTGGCATTCCAATTGCAAGATGACTATTTAGATGTTTACGGCGATGCCAAAACTTTTGGTAAAAAAATAGGTGGAGATATACTTAATAACAAAAAAACCTATATGCTTATCTCTGCTATGACTATGGCAAAAGGAGATACAAAAGAGAGATTGTTAACTCTGTTGGAAGGTCCGCAAGATGATAATAAGATTGAACAGGTAACTGCCATATATACAGAGTTGGGAATAGATAAGATGGCTCGTGAAAAAATATCGGATTATAGTCAAAAGGCATTGGCATATCTCAATAACATACCCAATAACGAAGAGTTAAAAGCATTTGCCAATTCGCTAACTGAACGTAAGATATGATATTTGATACCCATACCCATATATATCTACCCGAGTTTGATGAAGATTGTCACTTGGTAGTACAGCGGGCAAGAGAGAGTGGGGTAGTAATGATGCTGCCCAATGTAGATATTGAGACAATTGCACCCTTAAAGAGGGTTCTAAACAGCTATCCGGATTGCTGTATTGCTGCAATGGGATTGCATCCCACATCGGTAGGAGAAGATTATAAACAACAACTGCAACAAGTTTATGATGAGTTGTTGCAGGGAGATTATAAGGCGGTAGGTGAGATTGGTATTGATTTATATTGGGATACTACATATCGTAAAGAACAAATTGATGTCTTCGCTGAGCAAATAAAGTGGGCAAATAGTATGTCGTTACCTATTATAATACATAACAGAGAGGCATTTGAAGATACGCTCCAGACACTAAAACAAAATCCTATTGAAAGATTTGTTATGCACAGTTTTGGCGGAACACCGGATGAGGTTAAACGAGTGCGAGAGGTTGGTGATGCTTATTTTGGTATAAATGGGGTAGCAACATTTAAAAATGCAAAATTAGATGATACCATAAGGGAGATAGGTATTGATAGGTTAATGGTTGAAACTGATGCTCCGTACTTAACACCTGTGCCATATCGGGGGAAACGAAACGAGCCTTCTTATATAGTTAATACTATAAATAAGGTAGCATAGGTGCTTGAAATGTCGCCTGATGATATTCAAAAAGCTACATTCGATAATGCTGTAAGATTCTTCTCGATATAGCGAAATGAACGTGCCGGTTTTCAAAAATATCAATACATCTAATTTATAATTTATAAAATATATTTTTTTGCAGATTTACAATAAAAGAGTATTTTTGCATTGCATTTCGGGGTATAGCGCAGTTGGTAGCGCGCCACGTTCGGGACGTGGAGGTCGGAAGTTCGAATCTTCTTGCCCCGACTTTAGTTGATTGAGCAATTACAATAATGTAGTTGCTCTTTTTTTGTCTTATCTCTAAAAAATAAAAATGTTGCTATGAATTAAACTACCGAAGTTCAATAAGTTGTATTGGTAAAATTATATAAAATGGTAATAATACCACATTATGTATTGTAAAATTACAATATAGGTTTTATCTTTGCAAAACAAAAATATTAATTAGGTAGATATATAAATTAGGAGTTATGACAAGTTACAGGTTTAAAGAAGAGAAAATGCACGATTTTATTAAAGCTTTTGAAGAGGAGTTGAAGGAGTTGGGAGATATGGCACCTTTTGAGGAGCGCGATAAGATAATAATGAAAACTCTTTATAGTGGAAAGGGACGTTACTATATAACTTTTGATGAGGCAGCTCGAAACGTGCGAAAAGTTTTAGATCATCAAGCAATCAGATGTAAAAACGGATGTAAAATGGCTATGTATGAAGAGATGGCTTTAAAAGTTTCGGATTATATGCAACGCCACCCCTCTTGTGATTATCGAACTGCTCTATACCGAGTGCTGGCAGAGAGTAGAGCATCGCGTTTTTTCTTTGGAGTACAAACGGCAAAGTTGATATTGTATCAGCACTATCGAAGTCAGAGAAAAGCAAGAAGGGATTTAGCAAAACTTAAAGCAGAGAAACAGACAGTTTAAATAATAAAAACAAAAAAAAGGTAGTTATGAAAAAGATTTCAATCAATTTAAAAATTAACAAAGGAGAGATTTTGAATGAACTTACTCGTCGTTCATCTTATACAGCGCTATCGGTGTCGCCTCCTGCAGGAGAAGATAATGGGGTAGTAGATAAGTTGGTATTAAGTAGTGATGACTATCCGTGGAGTAGAGATAAATTGCGTATGGTATTTTATAAATTGCGAGATATTCTTCTGCCGTACTCTTCGGGTGGCGATGAGTTTGCTGACGAAAATGAGACTGAGTTTAGTTTTAAAGTAACCATAGGGGCGGGTTGCGAAGATTCTGTAATTCACTATATGAAAGAGATGATGATTGCTTATCTCTTGTCGCAGTGGTACTTAGATAAACTTAATGAGAAAGCAGCTTATTTGGCCATGCAGTGTGATGATATGATAACACTGCTTAAAATGACTTTGAACAAAGCATTAGGTCGCCCTCGCCGTCCAACAAACTATTTTTAAGAAAAAAAGGTTTGTGCTATTCAATGCAAGTAAGATGTTGGAACAATATAAGATCTCATTTTGCAGGTAATATATAAAGTATTAACTTTGTGGGGCAAAGTTGATGAACTTTGTATCTCAATTTTGTGTAATAGATTTTAGAATAATATTAATACTTTTATAAGATGGGAAATAACTATTATTATGTGCCTTCACATTCTGCAACACAGGTGGGAGCATTAATGAAAAGTGTATATATGTGGATGACTCTTGCATTAGGAGTAACAGGAGTTGTGGCACTATATGTTGCACAATCAACAGAGTTGATGTATTCGATATTCTCTTCCCCAATTTTGTTTTGGGGATTGATTATAGCAGAGTTTGCATTGGTGATGATTATAAGCGCAAGAATAAATAAAATGTCGTTTTCGACATCCTTGCTATTGTTCTTCTTGTACTCATTGGTGAATGGATTAACACTCTCTGTAATATTTGCAGTATACACAAAAGAGTCGGTGGCAACAACATTCTTTGTGACGGCAGGAACATTTGGAGTTATGAGTCTTGTCGGATATTTCACTAAAAAAGATTTATCTAAATTAGGTGGTATATTATTTATGTTGCTGATAGGTCTTATCATTGCAACGGTAGTAAATATATTTTGGGCAAACAGTACTATGTACTGGATTATAACATACGCAGGGGTGTTGATATTTGTAGGTTTGACAATTTACGATACCAACAAAATAAAAGCAATGTTAGAGTATCACCAAGGCGACGAGGTGGCGACTCAAAAAATAGCTCTGTTAGGAGCATTGACGCTCTATTTAGATTTTATAAATCTGTTCCTTTATCTATTGCGATTATTGGGCGATAGAAAATAGTAAAAGAGAATAATTTTCAAATAAACATTAACGAGAGATAGACGGTCGTCTATTTCTCGTTTTTTATATAATGAATAAAAATGTATCAAAACGGAGATAAAATCTTCAAAAAAGGCTCTAAAATTTTTGTAATTCAAAATAATGAAGTAACTTTGACCGCTGCATAGTGCATTGTTTTCACTTATTTTTTGAATGGTGCATGGTGTAGTTAAATCGTAAATGCTTTCGTATGACCAAAATAGAGGTTCGTACGAGGCGTATATTGAGGTGTGGCAACAATAAAAAAGGAGTAGTCACGTTTTATATACATAACTATATAGAGGATAAAAACAGAGAGAACTATCAAATATTTTTATTATTAACTTAACAAATTAATTTATTTCTATTATGGCAACTAAAGCTAAAAGATTTAAAGGTATTGAATCTGCCTTTTTGGTAATTTTATGTTGTGCTGTTGTGGCAGTATGTGTATTTATTTTCCTTTTAGGAGATCCTGCTAACTTTACAGACGTAAACGGTGACGGAATCGGAGACTCAGATCTTGGACACCCAGAGAACATGTTGGGAACAATCTTTAAAGGAGGTTTCATTGTACCAGTTCTACAAACATTATTCTTAACAGTTATCGTATTAAGTGTTGAGCGTGCAATCGTTCTTATGAAAGCAATGGGTAAAGGTAAAACTGCAAAATTCGTTGCTGCTATCAAAGAGAAATTGGCTGCTAACGATATTAAAGGTGCTCAAGAGCTTTGCGACAAACAACAAGGATGTGTTGCTAACGTTGTAACTTCAGTACTTGTTAAATACGAGCAAATGGAGAACGATACTCGTTTAACTAAAGAGCAAAAACTTGCAGTTATCCAACAAGAGGTTGAGGAGGCTACAGCATTGGAACTTCCTGCACTTAACCAAAACTTGCCTATCATTGCAACTTTGACAACTCTTGGTACTTTGGTCGGACTACTTGGAACCGTTATGGGTATGATTAAATCATTCTCTGCTTTGGCTTCTGACGGTGCTGCTGACTCTGTTGCTCTATCTGCCGGTATTTCTGAGGCACTTATCAACACAGCATTCGGTATCGCAACTGGTGCTTTGGCTGTAATTTCTTACAACTTCTTTACAAGTAAAATTGACAACTTAACATTCGCTATCGACGAAATAGGATTCTCTATCGTTGGAACATACGCGGCTACACACGAGAAATAATCATTTAACATATTAAGAATATGCCAAGAGTAAAAGTAAAAAGAAAGAGTACGCTCATCGATATGACCGCGATGAGTGACGTTACTGTGCTTTTGCTTACATTCTTTATGTTGACCTCAACCTTCGTGCAAAAAGAGCCAGTTCAGGTTTCAACTCCCGATTCAGTATCGGAAATTAAGATTCCTGAGACAGATATTTTGCAAATTTTGATCGACCAAGACGGTAAAATATACATGAGTCTTGATAGACCTGCAGATAAGGAAGCGGTTCTTGGAGATGTTGCAGCACAGTATGGAATAGAATTGTCAAATAAAGACATCCAATCTTTTAAAGTTCTTCCTACTTTTGGATTCCCTATTAAAGATTTGAAAGAGTTCTTAGCTCTTCAATCTCACGAACAAGACAAAGCTCTTAAAGGAGAGGTAATGGGAATCGCTGCCGGTATCCCTTGCGATACTACAAAAAATGCAGAAGGAATTGACGATAAGAATGAAGTTAAGATGTGGGTAAAAAGTGCACGTGCTGCAAATAGCAACTTAAGAATTGCTATCAAAGCTGCTGCAGGAACACCCTATCCTATTATCAGAAACTTAATGACTTCTTTACAAGATATTCGTGAGAACCGTTATAACCTTATAACAAACCTCAAAAAAATATCTGATGAGGATAGAGTCGTTATTAAATAGAGAATTGTAATATGGCAGAAGTACAACAAAAAGATTCAGGAGACGGCAAAAAAGGTAAACCTAAAAAAATGCATATCCACGTGGACTTTACCCCCATGGTTGATATGAACATGCTTTTGATTACCTTCTTCATGCTTTGTACAACTTTGAAAAAGCCACAAACCATGGAGATAAGTATGCCTTCGAACGATAAGAATATAACAGAAGAGGACCAAACTAAGGTCGCTGCTTCACGTGCTATAACAATCTTACTTGGAGGACAAGATAAAGTTTACTATTATTCAGGACAACCTGACTATACTGACTATCAAACATTGAGCGAAACTACTTTCGCTGCTGATGGATTACGTGCAGTATTGCAAGACAGAAACCGTGAGATAGTAACTCAATTAGAGGACTTGAAGCAAGAGAAGTTAGAGACTGGAATGACCGATGAGGACTTTAATGCAAAAGCATCAGAGATTAAAAACGTAAAAACTGCTCCAGTTGTTATGATTAAAGGATCTGATGAATCAAATTACAAAAACCTTATCGATGCACTTGACGAAATGCACCTTTGCGGAATTAGCAAATATGCAATCGTAGATATAACAGAGGGAGACCAATTTTTGATTGATAATTATGAATCAAAAGGTGAATTATCAAGCCAAATTGATACGTCTAAATTATAATTAATACCTAAAAAATAAGAACAATGGCAAATATCAGTTCACAAGAATGGTGCGACCTTATTTTTGAAGGTAGAAATAAGGCTTATGGCGCATACGATTTGCGTAAGGATTCACCAAAACGTCACAATATTGCAACATTATCGGTTGTTTTGATTGCCGCTGCTGCGTTCTTCTTACCTGGAGTAATCGGTGATTTGATTGATAAAATCAGACCTGAGGAAGAGGAGGAGATAGTAATGACTCAAGTAACAGAGTTGTCTGACTTGAAAGAGGCAGAGGTTAAGAAAAACGAAGAGTACAAACCTTTGATGGAAACACCTCCCCCACCACCACTAAAAAGTTCTATTAAGTTTACAGCTCCTGTAATTAAGAAGGACGAAGAGGTAAGTGAGGAAGAGGAGATCAAATCACAAGAGGAGTTGATTGAGTCTAAGGTAACAATCTCTATTGCCGACGTTGAAGGAAATGACGAGGAGAATGGTCAAGACATTGCTGACTTTAAAGAGGCAATTAAACCTGTAGTAGAGGAAGAGGATAATCAAGTACTTGAGGTTGTAGAGCAAATGCCTACATTCCCCGGAGGTCAAAAAGCACTTCTTCAATACATCAGTGACAACATTAAATACCCATCAATCGCTCAAGAGAACGGTATTCAAGGAAGGGTAGTTGTTCGCTTCGTTGTTAAGAAAGACGGTTCTGTAGGAGAAGTTCAAGTATTACGTGGAGTTGATGCAACTCTTGATAAAGAGGCAGTTCGCGTAGTAAAATCAATACCTAACTTCATCCCCGGTAAACAAAACGGACATGCAGTTAACGTATGGTTTACACTTCCTGTACAATTTAAACTAATGTAGTATTCAAACTAAAATAAGAATACTTGAAATATCGCACGTTTGTACCCTAAAAGGTACGGACGTGCGGATTTTCAAAAAATAGAGTACTAAAAACTGCTCCTAAATGGGATAAGTTTAAACTCGGTAAAAGCTCTTAGTATACTATCAAAAAAGATGTATGCTTAAACAAAATAAAACAGCAACTTGTTTATAGCAGACAAGGACGGAGTGAAGAGAAAGTTCAATAAAGAAATTGATAAATCCTCTCACAAATTAAACGCTTAAGGTTTTTATTTGTCAAAAAGACAAGAAACCATAAAACAGATAGGCATCGACAATATTGTAGATTAGATGCAACTTAAAACAAGAATATAATTTTAAACTATATATGGAGAATAATAACGAAGAAGTTAAAGATGAAAAAGTTATAACAATAAATTTGGGTTATATCTTTGGAATAATAATGATTATAGCATATTTCGGTTTTGCATATCTTTTGGTATTTACCGACTTATTTAATAATTTTGCACCTTTAACACGTTATATATTCGCAACAATATTTGTAGTATATGCTATTTTTAGAGCATATCGTTTTATAAAGTATAGAGGTTACAAAAAATCGTGAAAATTATGAAGAGAGCAGTTTACATATTATTTGTTGCAGTTCTTGCCCTATTTTCGTGTAGTAACAAAGAGCAAAAAAAGAAGGTATTAGACACACCAACCTCAGGTGTAATCATAATGTCGGCAGATGAGTCATTTGCTCCCATTATTGAGGAGGAGATTGACCTGTTTGAGTTTACCTACCCCAAAGCAAGTATCATTCCCATATACACTTCTGAAGTTGAAGTTATGGATCTGCTATTGACCGATAGTGTTAGATTTGCCATAACAACAAGAGATTTCTCAATGGAAGAGAAAAATTTAATCAGAAGTAAAAAGATGATACCAGTATCTTTCTGTATAGCAAAAGATGCGATAGCACTTATAATTAATAAGAGTAATCCCGATTCAATGTTGACTGTAAAGCAGGTAAAAGATATTCTTACAGGAAAAATAACATCGTGGAAAGAGATAAATCCAAAGTCAAGGTTAAAAGAGTTGTCTCTGACATTTGATAATAAGAACTCAAGTACAGTGCGATATGCTCTTGATTCAATATGTAAGGGCGAGCCTTTAGCAAGTAAAAATATATATGCACAAGGTACAAATGAGAAAGTTATTGACTATGTGGCTGCAACACCGGGAGCAATAGGGGTAATTGGTGCAAGTTGGATTGGAAACGAGAAGGATTCAACCAATATGAGTTTCTCTGATAAGGTGCGAGTAGTTGCAATGAGTAGAGATGGAGTCGCAACACCAATAAACTCGTACCAACCATATCAAGCATATATAGCACTTGATTACTATCCGTTTACTCGTCATGTGTATGCACTGAATACATCATCACGAACAGGCTTGGTAAGAGGATTTTCAAACTTCCTTGCTTCAGATAAAGGTCAACTTATTATCTTAAAGGCAGGAATGATGCCAACAACACAACAGGTCGTAATAAAACCTGTTAAAATATCGGACTAATATTAGGGAAGAGACTTAAAAAAGAAATATAAGTAATAACACAAATAAGAAAGAAGATTATGTTAAAGAAATCAATTTTATTCGTAGCACTTCTATTTAGTGCAAGTTTAGTTAGCACAGTAGTTGCTCAAAACTATGCAGATGGAGTTGAGTATTTCAAAGCAGGACAACCTGATCGTGCAAAAATAATCCTTGACAATACATTGCCAGGATTGTCGGCAACAGACAAGGCAGCAGCCCTTTACTATTTAGGAGAGGCAGAGTTTGCTTTAGGAAACAAAGAGGTGGCATCAAAATGTTTCAACGAAGGTGTTAAACAAGATGCTGCATATCCTTACAACTACATTGGATTAGGAAAATTGCTTTTAGGTGTAAATGACAAAGAGGCTGAGGCAAACTTTAAAAAAGCAGTTAAATTATCAAAAACTGAAAAAGCAGGAGTTAACACAAACATTGCAAGAGCATACTTTGAAGCAGGAATGCCACAATATAAAAAGTATGTCGATGTGGCAAACCGTACAAATCCAGAGTATGCACCTTTGTATGTATTACAAGGAGATATTGCATTGAAGAATGGTGATACAGGATTAGCAGCAGGTGAGTATGAGAATGCAATCTATTTTGACCAAAATTGTGTTGAGGCGTACGTAAAATATGCAAAGATGCACTATCCTATTAACCCAAAATTTGCTATCTCAAAATTGGAGGCTCTATTGAACCTTAACCAAGCATCGGCAATTGCGCAACGCGAGTATGCTGAGGCATTGTTCAACGCAGGACGTTTTACTCAGGCAGTTAAGGCATATGCAACATATATGTCAAATCCTAACCACTTTGCATCAGACCTTTCACGTCACGCAGCATTATTGTTCTTCGATAAAAAATATGAAGAGTCATTAACAATTATTGAGGAGGCTTTGGTTGAAAATCCCAACGATATTTTGTTAAATCGTTTTGCAATGTACAACAACAATGCACTAGAGAACTTTGAGCAAGCAGCAGAGTGTGGAGCAAGATATATGAACGATGAGGCAAATGCTGATCTTCTAACTGCTCAAGACTACTCAATTTACGGAAATGCACTTAAAAAAGTAAATCGTCCAAAAGAGTATGTTGCATTGTTAGAGAAAGCAGTTGCTAAAAATCCTGAGGATGCAACTTTGATAAAAGACCTAAGCGATGCTTACAAAGCAGCAGACGAGATGGTTAAGAGTGCTGATGCTATGGCAAAATATATGGATTTAGCAGGAGACGAGGTTAAAACTATGGACTTCTTCAACTTAGGACGTGCATACTACTCTGCTGCGCAAGCAGACACAGTAATGGAGACAAAAGTTGAGTTGTTCAAAAAAGCAGATAATGCATTTGCAGTAGTTGCAGAGCGCGCACCAGAGGATTATCGTGGAAATATGTGGAGAGCACGTGCTCACTCAGGAATGGACCCTGAGACTGAGTTAGGATTGGCAAAACCATTCTACGAGAAAGTAGTTGAAATGTTAGAGGCTAAAGGAGATAAGAGCAACACTATCATTGAGGCTTATCAATATCTTGGATACTACAACTACCTAAAAGAGTATGCTGAGAATCCACAAGGAGCAAAATATATTGAGACTCGCAAATGGTGGGGTAAAATCTTAGAGATAAATCCTGAGCACAGCATCAAAGAGGCAATGAGTCAATTATAATAGAGTTAAATAAATAGTCAAAACGAGAGGAGATTTGTTCTAAAGATCAATCTCCTCTCGTTTTATGTTACGTAATTCAAATCAAAATATTATCTTCGCAATGGAGAGTTAAAAACTCCTTTTTTGTAGTGGAACTTTATTATAGATAAACAATACAATGCCCCAAACTATTAATATACGAGGAGAGTTAGTGTCGTTGGAACGACCTCTTGTTATGGGTATATTGAATATTACACCTGATTCATTCTATGAGTCGAGCAGAAATCTTGAATATAATGATGCTCTTCGTAGAGCTGACCAGATTATAGGAGAAGGTGCAGATATTATAGATGTGGGAGCATACTCATCGCGTCCGGGAGCAGATGATATATCAGAAGAGGAGGAGATCAAGAGGTTGAAATCAGTTCTGCCACAGATAAGAGAGAGATACCCAAAAACAATAATATCGGTAGATACATTCCGTAGCGGAGTTGCAAGATATGCCGTTGAAGAGTGTGGTGTTGATATAGTAAACGATATAACAGGAGGAGAAGGTGATGCTGATATGTTTAAGACAGTAGCACAACTAAAGGTGCCTTACATATTAATGCATATGCGAGGAACTCCCCAAACAATGCAGAATGAGACCTCGTACCATAATATTATTGTTGATATTATTGAGTATTTTTCAAGAAAAGTAACAGAGTTGCATCTATTGGGAGTAAACGATATCATATTAGATCCCGGAATAGGATTTGCAAAAAGTTTAGAACAAAACTATAATATCATAAAAAATCTTGCAGATTTTGCACAATTTAAACTACCTTTGTTGGTGGGAGTATCTCGGAAGTCGATGATATACAAACTATTTAATACAACACCTCAAGAGGCATTGCCCGGTACGATAGCGTTAAACACTATGGCATTAACTAAGGGTGCGAACATTCTTAGGGTACACGATGTAAGCGAGTGCGTAGAGACAGTACGAATATTTGAACTATCAAAATAATATATGTTTACCTCTATTGGAATAAAAGATATAATAGATATATTCTTGGTATCAATAATACTCTACTATGTATATAGAGTAATGCGAGTATCAGGAACAATAAAGATATTTGGAGGAATAATAGCCTTCATAGTAATATGGATATTAGTCTCTCGCATATTTGAGATGCAACTCCTTGGTTCAATAATGGACAAGTTGGTAAATGTAGGAGTGATAATATTGGTTATTCTTTTTCAGGATGACATACGTATATTCTTGAGTGAACTAGGTTCGCACAAGAGTTGGAAACGCTTTACTAATTTCTTTAAGGCCAAAAAGAACGAGACTAATGAAGTTCCGGAATATGTAATGCATATAGTATATGCCTGTAAAAATATGTCTCAAACAAAAACAGGAGCATTAATAGTGGTAAAACAAGATATGCCATTGGTAAAATATGAGGCAACAGGAGAGAAGATAAATGCCGAGATAGAGTCTCGATTAATAGAGACAATATTCTATAAAGGAACTCCGCTTCACGATGGAGCCATAATTATAGGAGACGGAAAGATAATCGCTGCAAGTTGTATATTGCCAGTATCGCATGCACCCAATATCCCGCGAGAGTTAGGCTTAAGACACCGTTCGGCATTAGGAATAACGCAAGAGACAGATGCAGTAGCAGTGATAGTGTCAGAGGAGCGAGGAGAAATATCGTTCGCCAAGAATGGAAAAATATCTCGCAATATAACAACACAAGCATTGGAGAGAATGTTATCAATAAGTAAAAACAGATAGAATAGTATATATTTTTAAACTTCACATAGGCTATAATTCATAAAAAAATAGTAACTTTGTAAAGTATTTGAAAATAGTACACCAATTAGATCAATTTTTTTACTAACATTATAAAAATTAAACAAAATGATTAGCTACAAAGACCTTGGTTTGGTAAACACCAAAGAGATGTTTGCAAAAGCCATCAAAGGCGGATATGCAATCCCCGCATTCAACTTCAACAACATGGAGCAACTACAAGCAATTATTCAAGCAGCAGTTGAAACAAAATCTCCAGTTATCCTACAAGTATCAAAAGGAGCACGTCAATACGCAAATCAAACACTTTTGCGTTATATGGCAGAAGGTGCAGTTGAGTATGCAAAAGAGTTAGGATGTGAGAAACCTCAAATAGTTCTTCACCTTGACCATGGTGATTCATTCGAGACTTGTAAATCATGTATCGATATGGGATTCTCTTCAGTAATGATTGACGGATCACACCTTCCATACGAAGAGAACGTTGCTCTAACTAAAAAAGTAGTAGAGTACGCTCATCAATTTGACGTAACAGTTGAGGGAGAACTTGGAGTATTAGCAGGAGTTGAAGATGAGGTATGTGCAGAACACCACACTTACACTCGTCCTGAGGAGGTTGTTGACTTCGTAACTAAAACAGGATGCGATAGCTTGGCAATTTCAATCGGTACTTCACACGGAGCAAACAAATTCAAACCTGAGCAATGTACAAAAGATGAGAACGGACGTTTAGTTCCTCCTCCACTACGTTTCGACGTATTAGAGGGTGTTGAGAAAGAACTTCCGGGATTCCCTATCGTGCTTCACGGATCATCATCAGTACCTCAAGAAGAGGTTGCAACTATCAACAAATACGGCGGTGCATTGAAAGATGCAATCGGTATTCCAGAAGAGTGGTTGCGTAAAGCAGCTGAGTCAGCAGTATGTAAAATCAATATCGACTCTGACAGCCGTCTTGCAATGACAGCAGCAATCCGCGAGGTATTCGCTAACAAACCAGCTGAGTTTGACCCAAGAAAATATCTTGGACCTGCTCGCGAGAATATGAAAAAACAATACATGCACAAAATTGAGAACGTTCTTGGTAGTGCAGGTAAATGCGAGTGCTGTTAATTGATTAAACATCAATAGAGTAATAAGGGTTACCAAACGGTAACCCTTATTTTTTGTTCTTGTACCCTCTCAATATTGCCAATTTACTATATAAAAAGTGACGCATAATATCTGCGTCACTTTCATAATCTTAAATTTAGTTTTAATCTATATAAAATTAGTTCTTCTCTAACCACTCCATACGTCTTTGGTCGGGTAGGTGTTTAATTTTAAAATTATCAAATGAGGCTTTAAATCCTTCTCCATCGGGACTTGCAGCCATAACGCCAACCATAACGGGAGTGTTGTCTTGTAGCCAGCAATTACGCATCATAGTGTACTCTTTATCATCAAAAGAGTAGAATATCTCAACAGCATCCAATCTTCTAACAGCCTTAATCCAAATATATTCAATAGGTTTATCCAGCTCAATAACACTCCAGTCGCTTGTATTGTGAGTAACAACTGTGCTAATATTAAATTTACCATCAACAAATTCAATACCTGTCTTAATATAGTTCTCATGGTCAATCCTAAGCATTAAACCAGCCTGATCAAATCTAACTTTGTAGTCGCCCCATATTCTCACCTTAACTTCAAACTCTCCACCCCTTGTTGTGTAAAAAAATGGAGCATCATCAACCGTAAATCCGTAGTGCGATATTCTCCAGTAATCACTATGAGGAGTCACATCCATTGTAATTGTTTCACTGTTTATACTCCAACTTTCGGGCTCGTTAAACCATTGCATCTTTTCAAGAGTTTGAGCCGATACACCAAAACTCATACTCAATAGCAGAAGAATTAAAATTTTACTTTTCATAAAATAACCATTAAAATTATTACATTTGCAAATGTACATATCTATTTAATACAATACAATGGTAAAAAATAACCATAATGAATGTAGTTTTAGACAAGAAATTATTATATCAAGAATTTGAGAAAAGTTGCAATTGTGATATTTCAAATTATCTTGCAATTGCAAAAGCATATTCAGTTGCAGAAAATGCACTTGTTGTATTGAGTGATTTGAAAAGAGTGGAGAGTCATATCTTTTATGGCGGTTATGCAGAGTACTTAGGCATAGGAAAAAAGGGTGAGGCTAAAAGCATAAACTCAATATGGGAAAATGAGGTCTTTTGTCGAATAATGCCAAATGATTTAGAGCGAAAACATCTTGAAGAGTTAAAGTTTTTTGATTATATGAAGCGTAATAGTAAAGAGAGTGATTGCTTTATGCAGAATATAATCAGGATGAGAAACCGAGTTGGAGTGTTAGTAGAGGTAACACATCGAATATTTTATTTTAAAGAGAGTAAAGCTATACGTTATGCTATGTGTCTATATACCCCAGCTATTGGTAATGAACGCTCTGTTATAGTAAATCCGGTTACCTCAAAAACTATCTATATTGATGATATTGACTCTGATAATATCTTGTCTGACAGAGAGAAAGAGATCCTTAAAATGATAGATCTCGGCTTCTCAAGCAAGGAGATCTCAGCAAATTTAAATATAAGTATATTTACCGTTAGCCGTCATCGTCAAAATATTTTGGAGAAACTACAAGCAAAAAATTCATTACAGGCGTGTTGTACGGCAAAAAGTTTAAAAATATTGTAGTAGTAGAATATACAATAAAAGTCTAAAACTCTTTCTCCTATTTTATTCCCTAATTAAATATATATAATACAATTGTGTTTATAACTTAAAATAATTAACTTTGCCGTTAGTAAAATAAAAAAATATGAGCGAAAGAGCGCAATTTGCGACAAAAATAGGAGTTATAGCGGCAACAGTAGGATCAGCTGTTGGGTTAGGTAATATATGGCGATTTCCCTATATGACAGCTGAGAATGGAGGAGGAGCCTTTCTTGTGGTATATATATGTTGTGTTTTGGTATTAGGAATACCCCTAATGTGTGCCGAGTTTGCAATTGGACGTAAATCTCGTACCAATGCAGCGGGAGCATTAAAAGTATTGGCACCAAAGTCGCAATGGCACGTTATAGGGTATATAGGTATTCTTGCCTCAACACTCATACTTGGTTACTATATGGTTATTGCAGGGTGGGTAGTTGAGTATGTCTATCAAGCATTTAAAGGGGAACTTTTTGCATTGTCGGCAACTGAGATATCAGATAGTTTTAATGCTTTTAAAACCAATATATGGAGACCTCTTGTTTGGATGGGAGCATTACTTGTTATAAACTATCTGATTATATCGCGAGGAGTAACTAAGGGTATAGAGAAAGCATCAAATATAATGATGCCACTACTATTTTTGATATTGCTTGTATTTTGTGGGTATGCGCTCACATTACCGGGCGCAGCAAAGGGATTAAACTATCTTTTCAATCCCGATTTCTCTAAAATAGACGGAGGAGTGGTGTTGGCTGCGATGGGACAGGCATTCTTCTCGTTAAGTATAGGTCTTGGAATACTAATAACATACGGCTCCTATTTTAAACGAAACGTATCATTGCCCAAAACAGGATTAACAGTTGCTCTATTGGATATGTTAGTTGCTATACTCGCAGGGGTTATGATATTCCCAATTATGGCATCGTTTGGAATAAGTCCAACTCAAGGCCCTGATTTAATATTTGTAACCCTGCCCAATGTGTTTAAGCAGATGTTTATGCCAGACCTGTGGGCAGTATTGTTCTTTATCTTTGCTGCGGTGGCGGCATTAACATCAACTATATCACTACTTGAGGTAGCAATAGCATATATATCAGAAGAATTTAAAGTTGGACGTAAAAAAGCATCAATAGTAATACTTTTTATTGTAGCCGTGTTGAGTGTGTTATCATCACTATCGTTTAGTTTACTAAGAGAAATAAAACTATTCGATATGAATTTCTTTGAACTATCTGATTACTTCTCAGCAAATATATTGCTTCCCATAGGAGGATTTTTGTTGGCAATATATGTAGGATGGGTAATGAAGAAGAGAGATTTTCTTGCTGAGTTGGGCGGAGGAAAACATCCATCACTAATATATAAACTAATACTCTTTAGTATAAAATTTATAGCTCCTATTGCTATAATATTCATATTCCTTTCATTAACAGGTGTGTTTAAAATATAGGTGTATGTCGGACAAATTCTGGAACTTTACAAAGGCAGAGCGTATAGCGGCAATAGCATTAACAATTATCATAGCGTTGCTATTGGCAGTGAAGTTTTACTCTAAGAGAGAAAGTGAAGTTGTCGCAAAAGATTATAGAACAGAGATAGAGGAGTTCAAAAATAGAGTTGTCCCAACGGATACCGTCAAAGAAAAAAAACGAACACCCCGAAAGAAAACAAAAAAGGTATATACACCCAACGAACAACAACTATCTCCGTTAAAAAAAGAGAGTAAATAGTTCCTTCTGTTAAAAAATAGTTCTATTTCCTATTAAAGGATAATAAACTATATATGATTTATTTGTAGGTCAAATATAAATAATTATATTTGGGTGTCAAATATAAGGTTTAATGAGAGGGGTATCTATTTTAATATTTTTGCTATTGCTTTTTATAGAAGCAACTCCTCTGTGTGCATTAAACAGAATAACAATCTACACAACTCCTCAAGAATTATCAACCATTCCAAAAGATGGAGAGGAGAAAGAGAGTTTAAATATCTATGAAGTTACAAAATTTGACCATATCACATCATCAAAAGCATTTGAGATAACAGCATTAGCGCTCCCAATGGTAGTGGCAGGTGTGGCAACTAAGCCCGAAGATAATCGTTTTGCAACATACCAAATGACCAAAACACGAGGAACAAAATGCCCATTTGATGATTACATCCAATACCTTTCCATTGCAACTAAATATATAATGAAGGTGGCAGGGGTAAAAGGTCGTTCATCGTGGGGCAGAATGATAACATCCGATCTCTTCTCTGTTGCTCTTATGGTAGGCTCGGTTGAGTTATTAAAACATACAATAGACTCTCCTCGCCCAAACGGAGAGGATAACCATTCGTTTCCATCAGGACACACAGCAACAGCATTTATGTCAGCTACACTTTTAAATAAAGAGTATGGCCATCTTTCGCCATGGATACCAGTTGCATCATATACAGTAGCATCACTTACCGCAATGGGACGTCAATTTAATTCTGAACATTGGGTAAGCGACCTTTTTGTAGGAGCAGGGATAGGAATAGTATCGGCCGAACTTGGATACTATTTTGCCGATCTTATATTCAAAGATAAGGGGTTGCTATATAAAGCAGTACCCCCAAAATGGGAGTATGGCAGAAAACCTTCTCGTTTCTCCTCAATGATAGGGGTGTCAACAGTGTTTGGCAACTATACAGCCTCAAATGGTGAAAAGATTGATATTAAGGTTGGCAATCGTGTAGGTTTTGAGGGGGTATATTTCCCTCACAAAAACATCGGAGTAGGAGGAAGAGTTGCCGTAAGCAATAATATGTTTGCGGTTAATGAAGAGATAATGGAAGATTGGATGGGAGAGTTGTCGCTATATGTAGGAGCATATTACGAAACACAACTCTCATCACGATGGGCAATAGGCTCAAAAACTCTATTTGGTTATAACTTCTATTCAGGTTGTGCATCGTGGCAAGAGCGAGGTATCGAAAAAAATGACGGAAGTTTTGGCTTTGTAACGGGAGTTTCGCTTTCATATCTTGCAACAGAGAATATGCGATTCTCATTAGACTGCGATTACAATCTCCTATCTTCATCACGACTTGCACCACAACAGATGCAGCACGAACTTTTTACAGGAGTATCAACATCGGTAATGTTTTAGTAAATTGATAAATTCTATATATTATGAAGAGATTAAAAATTTTAATAACAACAATGATGATGACAATTACTTTATCAGTAATAGCATCGGAGGATAGTTATATGAATATCTATCTAAATTCAACAGGCAAGGCAACCTCAATATCTATTGATGAGATAGATAAAATTACCTTTCCTTCAGAAGATGAAGTTCTATTAACTATGAAAGGTGTTGCAAGCCCAATGCTAATTGATGATATTGAAGTTATAACCTTTGGAGATACTGATATAACTTCAATAGAGGAGAACGAAATTGAGAGTGCAGAGATAGAGATAAAATATCTGTCAGGAGTAGAAGAACTGCAAATTGTAGCCCCAGAGCCAATATCAATGGTGCAGGTATATAATATGCAAGGAGTGCAAATGATGGCACAAATACCCAATGAAAATAGTGTGTCGTACAATATAAGTGCATATCCAAGAGGTATATATGTTGTAGTAGTACAAGCAAACGGGCAAATAGTAACAGAGAAGATTTTAAAATAAGTTAACAAACATTCGTTTGTTGAATCTGCTTACCGCTTGGCATAACTCAAACAAGTATGCTTCTGCTCTTGCTTAATCGCAGATTTGTTAGTTTTTAGTTGTACGGTACTTAGTACCTTTGTTTTTAGCAAATAAAGACTCTAACAACAAACAACTCAAAAAAAGAAATATGAAAACAAAATTTATCACATTAATTGTTGCTTTGGCAACATTTGCAACTGTTATACTTGCTCAGCAATATGAACGAGTTGTAAAAATTTATAAAGATGGAGAGATATTAAATAGTTATCTTATCTCTGAAGTAGATAGTATAAAATTCGATAAGGTTGCACTTTACCAAGTTGGAGTAACTGCAAACAACTCTGAAGCAGGATATGTCTTAATCAATGATAAAACAACATCAGACCTCTTTAAAGAGGGAGAGTCAATTACCCTAAAAGCGGTGGCAAATAGTGGATACCAATTTGTAAACTGGACACTTAATGGAAGTGTTGTTTCAACAAACAATAGTTGCTCAGTAGTGGTAAACGGAGCGGTAACATACGTTGCAAACTTTGAAGAGAGTCAGTTGCAATATTGTACTCCAGAAGGAACTATGTTAAGTAGTCGTCAGTTGAACTCATTTACTCTTACTGATGGAACAAATAGTTTATCACTCTCAAATATCCAATCTTCAACTCGTGATGCAGTATATAAAGACAAAACAGAATTTTATCTACACACCCAACAGGGCGAGACACTAAACTTCTCGGAAATGGATTGGACAGGAGCTTGGATGCATGCATTTGTATATATTGACTATAACAGAGATGGCGTTTTTAATACTACATCAAATCCCTACGGAAACAACGATGGAGAGTTGGTAAGTTATAACTTCTATTCTGCCGATGATAGTAATGTTGGTACTGACAGTAAAGGAAATGTTGTTTCAAACTCATGTGGAGTATATGCAAACAATATTCCATCGTGGACATTACCTGAAAATCTCGAATCGGGCGAATATCGTATGCGTTTTAAAATTGACTGGGAATCGCTCGATCCTTGTGGCTCAACCGACTCTAAAAACTCAATACAAAACAATGGTGGAGTTGTATGTGATTTAACGCTTCGGGTTGGAGCAACCGATTTATTATACGATGTAACATTTAAATCAACACCTCAATTGGCAGGAACAGCATCAGTTGTAGATGAAAACGTTGACAAAGCAACCTTGTTGGCAACAGCCAATGCAGGATATGTATTTGAGTGTTGGAAAATAAACGGATTGCAAATATCAACAGATAACCCTTACGTAGCAACTATATCTGCCAACACAGAGATTGAGGTATGTTTCCGTCAAGCAGAGACCGTAACCGTATCAGCAACAGTTGCTAAAGGAGGAAGTGTTGAAGTATCTAATCCAAATCCTCTTGAAGGAACGGAAGTAACACTTACCGCAACAGCCAATGCAGGTTTTCAATTTGAGAGTTGGTCACTAAATGGCGAGGTAGTATCAACCGAAAATCCCTACACTATAACAGCAAGAGGTAACGCTGAGTATGTAGCAACCTTTACAGATATGTACTCTCAACTCACAACCGTTCCCACAATCTATATCAATACAGAGGGTGGAGTAGGAGTAACAAGTAAAGAAGATTATGTAAACGCATACGTAACAGTACGTGGAGCAGAGAATGAAGAGGATAATATAACAGAGGTTCTCACTGAGATAAAAGGACGAGGAAACTCAACATGGGGAATGGCAAAGAAACCATACCGCTTGAAATTTGATGAAAAAATCAAATTCTTGGGTAACGAAGCCAAAGAGAAAAACTGGGTATTGTTAGCCAACTATGCTGATAAAACACTAATGCGTAACGCCCTTGCCTTTGAGACCGCACGAAATATGATGAACTTTGGTTTTACCCCATCGGTAACATTTGTTGATGTAGTGTTGAATGGTGAGAATTTGGGAAGTTATATGCTAACCGACCAAGTAGAGGTAAAGAAAAAACGTGTACCAGTAACTGAGCAAGAGACCACAACCACAATGAGTGATGCAGAAATAACAGGCGGATACCTAATTGAAGTTGACGGCTTTGCCGATAGTGAAATCTCATGGTTCCAAACCACACGAGGAATGAAGGTAACAATTAAATACCCCAAAGATGATGAGATAAACTCTGACCAAAGTTACTATATTAGTAACTACACCCAACAGATGGAGGATGCACTGTTCAGCACCAACTTTACCGATGCAGAATTAGGATGGCGAAAATACATAGATGAAGCCTCAATGGTAGATTGGTACATAGCATGTGAATTATTCGGAAACTCTGACGCATGGTGGAGTACCTATATGTATAAAGAGCGAGATGACGTATTTAAATTTGGACCACTATGGGACTTTGATATAGCCTTCAACAACGATAATCGTTTGGGCGATGCAACAACCCTTATGATGCGAACATACGCACACGAACCCAAAACGTGGATTTCTCGTTGGTGGCAAGATGCTGGTTTTGTATCGGCAGTAAAAACACGTTGGGCAGAGTTGAGAGCCGCAGGATTAGAGGCATTTATGACAAACTATATCACAACTACTGCCTCCTATCTTGATGCTTCGCAAAAGAATAACTTTGAGGTTTGGAATATATTAAATACAATAGTTTACAACGAACTTGCAGCACGTGGCTCGTACGAGGCAGAGGTTGAATTCCTAAAAGAGTATGTACGAGATCGTATTGCATACCTTGACTCTCAATTTGAGATGACAGAGACACTATATTCAGTATTAGCCACATCTTCAAACAGCACATTGGGAACGGTATCGGTTTCTAAAACAACAGTAAATGCAAATGATACAGTTACCCTTACAGCAACACCGGCGGAGGGTTGCAAATTTGTAAATTGGACTATTGACGGCGCAGATGCTGGAAACGAAAATCCTATGGAGTTGGTCGTAACTTCAACAACAGAGGTGAAAGCCAACTTTAAAGAGATAAAAAAAACTCTTCCAAAAGTATATGTTGAAACACCTAATGGAGTAGCAATTACAAGTAAAGATGTGTGGACAGAGGAGTGCATAATCCGCATTGAAGATGAATTTGGCGAGGAGGTTATGAATACCACAACTAACTTCCGAGGACGTGGAAACTCAACATGGAACTACCCTAAAAAGCCATACGCCATTAAACTTGATAGTAAAGCAGAGGTTTTAGGTATGCCAAAACATAAACGTTGGGTATTGTTGGCAAACTGGATGGACCGCACCCTAATGCGTAATGCAGTAGCATTTGAGATGGCACGTCAGATAATGGATTGGGCACCAAGAGGTGAGTTTGTGGAGTTCTATTTAAATGGTTCTCATCAAGGAAACTACTACCTGTGTGAGCAGATAAAGATTGACAAAAACAGAGTAAATATCACCGAGTTTGAGGATGGTACAGCAACAGGCGAAGATGGAGGTTATCTATTGGAATTTGACACCAACTATCAAGCAGAGATAAACTATTTTATGTCGCAAGTCTATGGCTACCCTGTAACTATAAAAGATCCCGATGAGGAGATAATAACAGAGTGGACACATCCATATTTTACATATATTGACAACTATATAGGAGATGTTGAGAATGCTCTTGTAGATAATGATTTTGAGACCGTATTCAGCAAAATTGATTACTCAACCTATATCGATTATTTGTTGATACATGAGGTTACTTCAAACGAAGAGCCCAAGCATCCCAAAAGTTGCTATATGTATAAAGATGCCGGAGGTAAGTTGTGTGCAGGACC
This sequence comes from Bacteroidales bacterium, assembly GCA_017521245.1. Classification (NCBI taxonomy): domain Bacteria; kingdom Pseudomonadati; phylum Bacteroidota; class Bacteroidia; order Bacteroidales; species Bacteroidales bacterium. Next base: position 12,947 of record JAFXDI010000023.1, on the reverse strand, counting down.
TATCTGGGATTTTGACTGGGGAACATTTGATCCAAACAAAACAGGATTGTTGCTAACAAACTCTCTATGGTATGGACAGTTAATGAACTCTGCTGAGTTCCGAACAGCCATAAAAGCACGTTGGGCAGAGATAAAACCCATATTTGAAAATATTGATACATTCATTGATGAACAAGCCGATTTAATTCGTGAGTCGGAGGCGGTAAACCATGAAATGTGGCCAATAGATTCGCGCCACAACTATCCTAATGGCGATGAGTTAATGGATTTTGATTCAGCAGTTGAGAGGATGAAACAGGCAATAGACAATCGTATAATAGCATTAGATAGTGCAATAAACGCTTTGTAGAATTTTTCTATAAAACTAACAATCAATAAGCGATGTCAAAAAAACTTGACATCGCTTATTTTCTATATAAATAAGTTAAATAAGAGGATATCAGGAGCATTTGTAAAACTCTTTTATAATACAAGGTGTTTATAAGAGGTAAACAATAAAAACTTTAATTATGAAAGAAAATAACAGTTGCCACACCGACAGTTGTGGATGCACAACTCCAATCTTTGGATCGGAGCGAATGTTGCAATCAGCACCATGTGAAACAATCCCATGTCATCCAACCTCACCCGAGATTGCCTACCAGATGGTAAAAGATGAGACCTTTGCACAAACTCAGCCACGTCTAAATCTTGCCACCTTTGTAACAACCTATATGGATAAGTATGCAACCCGACTTATGAACGAGGCAATAGCGGTTAACTACATTGATGAAACAGAATATCCTCGTGTAGCGGTGATGAATGCCAAATGCATTAACATTATGGCAAACCTTTGGAACTCTCCTGAACAGAACAAATGGAAAACGGGAGCAATAGCAATAGGCTCATCAGAGGCGTGTATGTTGGGAGGAGTGGCAGCGTGGTTACGCTGGAAAGCACGCCGAAAAGCAGCAGGAAAGCCATGCGACAAACCAAACTTTGTAATATCATCGGGCTATCAGGTAGTATGGGAAAAGTTTGCACAGTTGTGGCAAATTGAGATGCGTACTGTACCCCTAACACACGAACATATAACACTTGATATTGAGAAAGCCATATCAATGTGTGATGAGAATACAATATGCGTTGTGCCAATTCAAGGAGTAACATGGACAGGACTAAATGATGATGTGGAGGCACTCAATCAAGCACTCGAAAAGTATAATGCCTCAACAGGGCATAACGTGCCAATTCACGTTGATGCAGCATCGGGCGGGTTTATATTACCATTCCTACAACCCGAAAAGCGTTGGGATTTCCGTTTGAAGTGGGTACTCTCAATAAGCACCTCAGGTCACAAATATGGTCTTGTATATCCCGGATTGGGTTGGGTGGTATGGAAAGATAAATCGTATCTACCCGAAGAGATGTCGTTCAGTGTAAACTATCTTGGAGCAAATATAACGCAAGTAGGATTAAACTTCTCTCGCCCTGCGGCACAAATCTTAGGACAATACTACCAATTCATCCGATTGGGATTTGAAGGATATAAAGCCATTCAGCAGAGCAGTATGGCGGTAGCAGAGTATCTACACGCTGAGATTGCCAAAATGCCACAATTCCACGCATATAGTACAACACTTGAAAATCCGTTGTTCATTTGGTCTCTCAAAGATGATTATGCAAAAAAAGCAAAATGGACACTATTTGACCTGCAAGACCGACTAAAACAGAGTGGTTGGATGGTACCTGCCTATACAATGCCAAAGGATATTGAGGATATGACCGTAATGCGAATAGTAGTACGTCAAGGCTTCTCTCGCGATATGGCAGATATGCTACTTGCCGATATTAAAACCTACATTGCCGATTTGGAGAAGTTGGAATACCCAACCGAGTCGCGTATAGCAACAGATAAAAAAGATTGTCATAAACGTAAGTGGCACTTCTTTTCACATACGGGAAGGTAAATAATTAGTAGTTAGAAGAGAGTAGTTAGGAATTAGTACAGGGCTTTGCTACAATTCCTAATTACTCATTCCTAATTACTAAAACTCCTTATACTCTCCCAATATTCTAAACGATTTAGTGAGTGGGGTGATAGCGGTTAGTGATTGGCGGTAACGAACATAGTTGTTAAATGTAACATCTACATAAAAACGATACTCCCATTCGCAACCGATAATTGGCATTGACTCAATCTTTGTTAGGTTTATATCGTAGAACGAGAAGATTGTCAATATCTTTGATAAACTTCCGTGTGCGTGAGGAAGACTGAATACTAACGATGCTTTGTTGATGCCGGGAATGTTGGCACTGTTCTCTGTTTTGTTGGCATTTGCCAATATTAAGAAGCGGGTAAAGTTACGTTTGTTAGTCTCAATTCCTCTTTCAAGTATATTTAGTCCGTAATACTCAGCGGCAATATCGGCACAAATGGCAGCATGTCCTGTGAGATTTTTCTCTGCAATCTCCTTTGCCGAGCCTGCGGTATCATCTTTCTCAACAATTTTCAGACGTGGGTGAGCATCCAAGAAGTTGTCGCATTGAGCAAGAGCGATGGGGTGAGAGTTTACCTCAGTAATATCTTCAATAGTTTGCCCTTTAAGAGCCGCTAAAACGTGCGATATGCGGAGTTTATACTCTCCTATGATTTGCAACTCACTTGCTCGTAATAGTTCATAGTTTTGCAACAACGAGCCTGCAATGGTATTCTCTATTGCAACAATACCATAGTAGTCGCTCTCACAAGCCATTGTATTGAACAACTCCTTAAATGTTTGACAGGGTACGGTCTCAATCTCCTCTCCTGCAAAATAGTTTCTTGCTGCTGCTTCGTGAAAACAGCCTGTAACTCCTTGTATTGTAACTTTTTTCATTCTCTACTTTTGTATTTTAGTGTACGTAGCATACTACGTTCCTACTTTAACTAACAACTACCCCATAGGGGTAACGAAGTTGACAACTAACAACCTCTTCTGGGTATCCCACATCAACCAAGAATAGTGCATTGCCGGGCATTGATGTTCCTGCTTTGCAACGGTCTTTGGCCTCAATAATTTTACAAAACTCCTCTATTGTAAGTTTGCCTCTGCCAACTTCAATAAGAGTACCAACAATTGAACGCACCATATTGCGTAAAAAACGGTCGGCAGTTATGACAAATCGGTGTCCTCCCTCGCACTCCTCCCAATGGGCATCCATTACACAACAGTTATTGGTAACTGTATCGGTGTGCAGTTTGCTGAAACTTGTAAAGTCGGTAAAACTCTTCAACCTCTCTGCAGCTTGGTTCATAGCATCAAAATCGAGAGTGCCAAAGTATCTGTGAAAATAGTGTCTTGTGAAAGGGCTCTTTACATTTGTTATATAGTAGTTGTAGGTGCGGTATGTTGCGTCAAAACGTGCGTGAGCATCATCCTTGACTCGGTGTATGGCATATACCGATATGTCTTGTGGTAGAATAGAGTTTAATCTACGCACAAAATCATCGGAGCATATCTCTTTCTCTGTGTCAAAGTGCAGGAACATTCTTTTGGCGTGAACACCAGCATCTGTTCTTCCAGCACCAACAACGGGGGTAGGGGTACCCAAAAGTTTATGCAATATCTCCTCAATAACCTGTTGTACGCTTATGGCATTTGGTTGCACCTGCCAACCATGGTAGGCACTGCCGTCATAAGCAATCTCGAGGAAATATCGCATACTCTTTTATATAGTTTAATCTCTTTCGAGATATGTATATCCATAAAGTCCCGAACGGTAGTTCGATAAGAACTCGCGTCCCTCTTCGGGAGTTATTATACCAGCCTTCATTGAAGATGTAACCCAAGTCTCTAACGAGCGTACCATCTTCTTAGGATTATATTGAACGTAATCCAATACTTCGGCAACAGTCTCGCCATCTATGATCTGGTCAATCTCATAGTGGTCGTCATACACGCTGACATGAACTGCATTGGTGTCGCCAAACAGGTTGTGTAGGTCTCCCAAAATCTCTTGATATGCACCCACAAGGAATACGCCTATATAATATGACTCCTTCTTGTTCTTGATTGAGTGAACAGGCAGACTGTTACTCAAACTTTGGTATGATATAAAGTTTGTAATCTTACCATCAGAGTCGCAAGTAATATCTTGTAGAGTTGCATTGCAATCGGGTTTCTCATCCAAACGAGCGATAGGCATAATTGGGAATACTTGATCAATAGCCCAAAGGTCTGGAAGAGATTGGAATAATGAGAAGTTACAGAAATATTTATCTGGTAACATTCTGGAGATTTTCTTCAACTCTTCTGGGACGTGTTTAAGTGAAGCCGATTCGGCATAAACATCTCTTGCCACACTCCAGAACAGACGCTCAACCAAAGCTCGGTTTGGAAGGTCTAAAAGTCCCATACTGAACAGGTCAAGTGCCTCTTCTCTGATTTGAAGGGCATCGTGCCAAGTCTCAATAAGTTGCGAAGATGATACTTTGTCGCGTAGGTGGTATAACTCCTTAACTAACTCATGAGCATCATCAGGCATCTCATCATCGCGTTCCCATTTGGGAAGGCAAGCAGTCTCCAATACCTCAAAAACTAATACCGAGTGGTGGGCTGTAAGTGAACGTCCCGATTCGGTGATGATATTGGGGTGGGGTACATTGTTCTTGTTTGAGGCATCAACCAATGCCCAGATAGAGTCATTTACATACTCTTGTATAGAGTAGTTCATACTACTCTCACTTGCCGATGAGCGTGTACCATCGTAATCAACGCCAAGACCTCCGCCAATATCAACAAAATCTACATTGAATCCTAACTTACGCAATTGAACGTAGAATTGTGATGCCTCTTTAAGAGCATTCTTGATACGGCGTATCTTTGTTACTTGACTACCTATATGAAAGTGAATTAGGCGTACGCAGTCGCGAAGTTGTTTTTTGTCTATAAAATCAAGGGCGTCTAAAAGTTCGCTCGAGTTTAATCCGAACTTACTTACATCGCCTCCCGACTCTTCCCATTTACCGCTACCGCTACTTGCAAGTTTAATGCGGATACCAATATTTGGGCGTATGTTCAAACGTTTGGCAATGTCGGCAATAAGAACAAGTTCGTTCATCTTCTCAACAACAAGGAATATTCTGCGTCCCATCTTTTGAGCAAGAAGAGCCAACTCAATATAGTTCTCATCTTTATAACCGTTACAGATAATCAATGAATCCTTACCTGCATTTGTAGCCAACACAGCATGTAGTTCGGGCTTAGAGCCTGCCTCCAAACCTATGTTGAACTTTTTACCATGACTGACAATCTCCTCAACCACTTGTCGCATTTGGTTTACCTTTATAGGGTAAATCACAAAGTTTTGTGCAGTATAACCATACTCATCTGCTGCTCTCTTGAAGCAGTTCGATATCTTTTCGATACGATTATCAAGAATATCAGGGAAACGAACCAATACAGGAGCAGTAACGTCACGCACCTGAAGTTCATCCATCAATTCTTTTAAATCGACACTCGCACCTCCCTCTTTGGGAGTAACTGCTACATGCCCTTTGTCGTTAATAGTGAAATATTTAAGGCCCCAGCCGTTGATATTATACAACTCCATAGAGTCTTCAATACGCCATCTTCTCATCTATATTTTACTTTTATTTTGGTTGATTATTATTTTATGGTTTTGTTCTCAAACCTGACTGCTGATAACTGTTAGTTATTATCCAACAATAGCATTAATAATAGCCTCTACTGCTTGGCTTATACCCTCTTTGTTCTTTCCTCCTGCTTGAGCAAAGTGAGGTTGTCCGCCACCGCCTCCTTGAATAAGTTTTGCACCTTCACGAACAAGAGCCGAAGCATTTAATCCCTTGTTGACCAAATCCTCACTTAACATAACAGTAAGCAAAGGCTTGTCTTCGCCAGAGATTGTTCCTGCAACAAATGCAAAGTTCTCTGTAAACTCTCCTCTTAATTGGAATGCAATATCTTTAATAGTTTCGGGAGCAACAACGTTGACAATTGATGCTACTTTTATGCCTGAACGCTCATCAATGTTTTTGATAATATCATCTTTCAAACGTTTTCCACGCTCTTTTGCAAACTCTTGTGCTTGCTGACGTAGAGAGCTGTTATCCTCCATCATCTTTTTAATAGAGGTCTTAATATCGGGAGCGTTGTTCATCATCTCTCTTAGTCCGCTCAATAGGTCCTCAAGATCGTAAAGTGATTTTTCGCAAACCTCAGCAGTGATAGCCTCAATACGGCGGATGCCTGCTGCAACTGAACTCTCTGAGATAATTCTTATTTGACCAATCATACCTGTGTTGGCAACGTGAGTACCTCCACAAAGTTCAACTGATGAGCCATATTTGATAACACGAACAGCATCGCCATACTTCTCGCCGAACAATGCCATTGCACCCATTGCTTTAGCCTCTGCAATTGGCATATTTCTACGCTCATCAAGAGCTATACATTGGCGAACTTTTTTGTTTGCAAGTTTCTCTGCCTCACGTAACTCCTCTTGAGTAACCTTTTGGAAGTGAGAGAAGTCGAAACGTAAAGTTTTTGGGTTTACATACGAACCTTTTTGCTCAACGTGAGAGCCTAATACCTCGCGTAGTGCCTCGTGAAGCAGGTGGGTTGCTGTGTGGTTGCATGCAGTAGCCAAACGTTTCTCTACATCAATTTTTGCAACGTAGCCACAAGTAAGGTCTTCGGGAAGTTTCTCGGTAATTTGCATACCCAAGTTGTTTTCCGATACAGTGTTTATGATTTTTACCACCTCGCCATTGTCGGCAGTAAGAGTACCAGTATCACCAACTTGACCTCCCATTTCGGCATAGAAAGGAGTTTTGTCTAATATGATTTGATAAAACTCTTTATCTTTTTGTTTCATTTTACGATAGCGTAAAATCTCAACATCGCACTCTGTAAAGTCGTAACCAACAAACTCTTGATCTCCCTCTTTAACAATAACCCAGTCGCCAGTTTCAGTAGCGGCAGCGTTACGAGCGCGCTCTTTTTGAGCCTGCATATTTTTGTTGAACTCCTCAATGTCAACTCCTAAATTGTTCTCTTTAAGAATAAGTTCGGTTAAGTCTAATGGGAATCCGTATGTGTCGTAAAGAGTAAATGCCTCTTTACCGCCAATTTTATCTTTACCAGCCTCTTTAGCATCTGCCATAACCTTATCTAAAAGTTTAATACCAGTAGCAAGAGTACGAAGGAATGCCTCCTCTTCCTCTTTAACCACCTTCATAATAAGTTCCTTTTGAGAAACAAGTTCGGGATAAGCATCTCCCATAAGGTCGGCAAGAGTAGGAATAAGTGAGTATATAAATGCCGATTGACGTCCTAAGAAGGTGTATCCGTAACGTACAGCACGGCGTAAGATACGGCGTATTACATAACCTGCTTTTGCATTTGAAGGTAATTGACCATCAGTAATAGCAAATGAGATTGTACGAACGTGGTCGGCAATAACACGCATTGCAATATCTGCTTGAGCATCTTCGCCATATTTTTTACCGCAAAGTTGACCAATTGCAAGAATGATAGGTTGGAAAACATCAGTGTCGTAGTTCGAAGTCTTGCCTTGTATAGCCATACACAAACGCTCAAATCCCATACCTGTGTCGATAACCTTAGCAGGAAGTCCCTCTAATGAACCATCTGCTTTGCGGTTGTATTGCATAAATACCAAGTTCCATATCTCAATAACTTGTGGGTGACTCTCGTTAACAAGTTCACGACCATCTTTCTCTGCACGTTCAGCATCAGAGCGGAGGTCAATGTGAATCTCAGAGCAAGGTCCGCATGGTCCTGTATCGCCCATCTCCCAGAAGTTGTCTTTACGGTTTCCGTTTATGATGTGTGAAGCAGGTAAGTGTTTCTCCCAATAACCAGCAGCCTCATCATCACGCTCCAAACCTTCGGGTGCATAACCCTCAAAAACGGTAGCATACAAACGATTCTTGTCAAGTTTAAGAACCTCAGTAAGGTATTCCCAAGCCCAATCGATAGCCTCTTTTTTGAAGTAATCACCAAACGACCAGTTACCTAACATTTCAAACATAGTGTGGTGATAAGTATCCAAACCAACCTCTTCAAGGTCGTTATGTTTACCACTTACACGCAAACACTTTTGAGAGTCTGCAACTCTGGGGTATTTGATAGGGGCATTACCAAGAATAATATCTTTAAATTGGTTCATACCTGCATTTGTAAACATTAGAGTGGGATCTCCTTTTATAACCATAGGAGCCGAAGGAACAATCTCGTGTCCCTTTGATCTGAAAAATTCTTTAAACGATTCGCGAATTTCTTTTGATGTAAGCATATTTGTTTAGTTTATTTTATTCAAAAAAATGAAAGTTTAAGTGGCAAGTTATATGTTCCATATAAAAAGTCCTCAAACAATTTGCAAAAATAATTCAAAATATTAATTTTGCGTAAATTATGAACAAATAAGTTGATAATATCTATCAAAAAATAGCAGTTTTATATAAAATAAACTCAAAATATGGCAGGCGAACGTTCAGAATACCCAAAAAAACAGTTTTACTCAATAAGTGAGGTTGCCGAAATTGTAGGCACAAATGAATCGACACTTCGTTTCTGGGAGCGAGAATTTAAAGAGATAAAACCTCGTAGAGCATCGCGAGGAGTTCGCCTTTATAGCAACTCTGATTTAGAGGTTGTAAAACTAATATATCATCTTGTAAAAGAGAAAGGTTTAACTCTTGATGGTGCAAAAAAACGTCTCAAAGATAACCCTGATTTAGAGAACACCACAATAGAGGTTGTGAATCGTCTAAAAGATGTCAGAGCTGAACTTATGGCAATACGCAACTATATAGAATTTCTTGAAGCGAAGGAGAATGAGACTTTATCGAAAAAGGCTTCAAAGAAGATGGAGAAAGAGGAGCCTCAAACATATAGTACGGTTGAAGAGGAACCTATTATTGCAGAGGAACCAAAAATAGATGATTTGTTAGAGGAAGATATTGAAATTGAGAATATTAAAGAGGATGATGAGGACGGTTCCGTTCCCACAATTTTATCACTTTTCTAAAAAACAATAATGGATAAGATAAGTAGCACTTCAGAAGTTCAAGTTCAAAAAGAGAATACCGCCGAGTTTGTAGGCTCGGGAACGCTTCCTGTATTTGCTACTCCGTCAATGGCAGCTCTTATGGAGAACGCAGCAATGAAAGCGGCAGAGAAAATACTATCAGAGGGAGAAACCACCGTTGGCTCGGAGTTAAATATTAAACACCTTTCGCCCTCTCCAATAGGAGCAAACATAAAAGCAACCGCAACTCTCTTGCAACAGGAGGGCAGAAAACTAACATTCTCTGTTCTGGCAACAGAAGATAATAAAACAATAGGCGAGGGAATACATATTCGCTATATTGTTAATATCCAAAAGTTTATGCAGAAACTTGGATTGTCAATTTAGTTTAGCAATATGATGGGTAAAATATTATTTTTTGTATTAATGGTTTTCCCGTTAATGCTGTTTTTTGTGTATATGTTTTTTTTATACAAGAAACTTATAAAGGAATGGATTGAGAATCCATTGGATTTTTCAGTACTAAAAAAAATCTTTGCTTGCATAATATATCCTATATTATTGCTATTCTTGTTATTAGTAATGGGAATATTGCTTTATACGCTTACTCTTTAAATTATAAGAAATTAAAGATAGCAGGTAAAACAAAAAATGCTAATCGGTTTTAACCAATTAGCATTTCTATTTTGTCGGGATGACTGGATTCGAACCAGCGACAACACGCCCCCCAGACGTGTACTCTAACCGGGCTGAGCTACATCCCGAATCTTGTCTGAATCGGGTGCAAAGGTAATCAAATATTTTTATTCTACAAAACTGAATCTGTAAAAACATATTATCAAATCTATAAATCCCTGAGATTAGGACTATTTGCTAATTGCATAAAATTAAATTGTTACTTATAAATTATAATAATATAGGTGTTAAATTCATATAAATTGTTTGAAAATTATAATTTCATACTCAAAATTTCAAAAATTATTAATTAAAGATACATTTATATTCAAAAATATTATATATTTGTACTATTAAATTGTAATTAAAAAATAAAAGATATGGCAAGACAACAATTAGACTCGTTGGACTATAAAATCTTACGATTAATTTCAGCAAATGCCAGAGTTCCATTTCTTGAAGTGGCTCGTGAATGTGGAGTATCTGGTGCAGCAATTCATCAAAGAGTACAAAGATTGGTGAATTTAGGTATAATAAAAGGAACTGACTATTTTGTTGATCCTGCAAAGGTTGGTTTTGGAACATGTGCCTATATGGGTTTATATCTTCAAACACCTGATCAATTTGAAGATGTGGTTGCAAAACTAAGAGAGATACCCGAGGTGGTTGAGTGTCACTATACAACAGGACAATACGATATGTTTATTAAACTATATGCACGTGATAATGCTCACCTATTGGATATAATTCACGATAAATTACAACCATTGGGGTTGGCTCGTACCGAGTCAATAATCTCGTTTAAAGAGGCGTTCCGTCAACCACTCCCAATTGAAGATTTGTCAATATAAAATAATAACATATATAAAAGAGGAGCGATGCAAGTCGTTCCTCATTAATTAAAAAAGAGTAGAGAAAGAATTATGAAAGATATAGTTGTGAGCGGTATTCGCTCAACAGGAAACCTCCATTTGGGAAACTACTATGGAGCGTTGCGTAACTTTGTGAAGATGCAGAATGAGAACGATTGTTTCTTTTTTATTGCAGACCTTCACGCATTAACAACACACCCAGATCCTGCTCAATTGCACGATAATGTTAAGAGTATATTGGCTCAATATCTTGCAGCGGGACTTGATCCTGAGAAGTCGACAATATTCATCCAAAGCGATGTTCCCGAGATTTCGGAAATGTACCTATTGTTGAATATGCACGTATATATTGGAGAGTTGGAGCGTACTGCATCGTTTAAAGATAAAGTTCGCAAACAACCCGAAAACGTAAATGCTGGACTATTAACCTATCCATCACTAATGGCTGTGGATATACTTATTCACAAAGCGACAAAAGTGCCTGTGGGTAAAGATCAGGAGCAACACTTGGAGTTGACTCGCCGTTTTGCACGCCGTTTCAATAATATATATGGAGTAGAGTTCTTCCCAGAGCCTGAGAGTTATAACTTCGGTTCAGAGTCAATAAAAGTTCCTGGTCTTGACGGTAGCGGTAAGATGGGAAAATCAGAGGGTAACTGCATCTACTTGATAGATGAGGATAAACCCCTACGTAAAAAGGTTATGAAAGCGGTAACAGATGAAGGTCCACAAGCACCAAACTCTCCACTCTCTCAACCAATAGAGAACCTATTTACAGTAATGAGTCTTGTGTCAGAACCTGAAGTTGTTGAACAATTTAAAGCAGCGTATGCCGATTGTTCAATCCGTTACGGAGATTTAAAGAAACAGATAGCAGAGGATATATTAAAAGTAACAACTCCTATGCGTGAACGCTACAATGAGATTATAAAAGATGAGGAGTATATGCGTAAGGTTGTGAAAATGGGTGCAGAGAAGGCTCGTGAGAGTGCAGCAAAAACACTTGCAGAGGTGCGTAAGATAATGGGATTTAGAAATTTCTAAGAGTTTAAATATTAACTAACTTCAAATGGCAAATCTCTGAAGGTTTGCCATTTTTTTATATAGAATTATTATTCTTGAGAATCGAAAAGATTATATAAGTAATGGCTTTTCTGAAGGAGCAAAGTTAAAGATTAGAGGATTTGATAAGATTAGGGAGATTTGGGGAGACAGAGATGTGAGTTTCATGATAGCAATATTATCTCTTTAAATATGTGCGAGGATATTATCATGAGAATCAATGTTGTAGGACCATTACCTGATAATCCCTCTGTTGAGGATTGGCAAAATAGTAAATGGTATCAATTAGTTATTGTCTTTGAAGATATTTGGGAGGTGGGTGTAATCAAAAGAAAGAGAACGGTAGTCGATCGACTGCCGTTCTCTTGTATATAAAATTTGCTAAATATCTTCTATTAGATAGCGCCAGTATCTGTAAGGATTTGGTTAACTTTGCGAACAGCGTCAGCAGAAGCAACAAATTTAGCTTTCTCATCTTCTGTAAGTTCAATCTCAACGATTTTCTCAATACCATTGCGACCAATAACAACAGGAACACCAATCATAATATCCTCTTGTCCGTACTCTCCTTCAAGGTAGCATCCGCAAGGAATGATACGTTTTTGGTCGCCCAAGATAGCCTCAACAACTGATGCTGCTGCAGCTCCGGGAGCATACCATGCAGAAGTTCCAAGAAGTCCTGTTAATGTTGCACCACCAACCATTGTATCAGCAGCAACTTTCTCAAGTTCCTCTTTAGAAAGGAATTGTGAAGCAGGAACACCTTTAATAGTTGCTTTTGATGTTAAAGGAATCATTGTAGTATCTCCGTGTCCACCAATAACCATACCATCAACATCGTGAATGTTTGCGTCAGCCGCTTTTGCTAAGTAGCAACGGAAACGAGAAGAGTCTAATGCTCCACCCATACCAATTACGCGGTTTTTAGGAAGACCTGTTGATTTTAAAGTTAAGTAAGCCATAGTATCCATTGGGTTAGATACGATGATGAAGATAGCGTTAGGAGATTGTGCTAATGCTTGAGAAACAACGCTCTTAACAATGTTTGCGTTAGTTCCAATTAACTCTTCGCGAGTCATACCTGGTTTACGAGGAATACCTGAAGTTACAACAATAACATCTGAGTTAGCTGTTTTCTCATAGTCGTTTGTACAACCAGTAAGTTTAGTTTTGAAATCAGTAGTAACTGATGCTTGGTACATATCAAGCATTTTACCCTCTGAAAGACCCTCTTTGATATCGATTAATACAACTTCGCTTGCTACTTCGCGAGAAGCCAATACGTTTGCACAAGTTGCG